>NZ_CP013941.1 GCF_001277215.2 Cronobacter malonaticus LMG 23826
AATCTGCCATAAAAAACGGCGCAGAAGATAACCCCTGCGCCGTGGGTTTCATGGCATAGCCTTTACGGACGTCTGAACAGCGCGATGCTGCGCCCTTCCAGCTCGAAATCCTTCTCTTTGGTAATCACCAGCCCGTGATTCGCGGTGTCTGAGGTGGTCAGCTCCAGCACCCAGCCGCCTTCGCCAAACTGCGGAATGCGGAACGGCACGTTGCCTTCAAACGGGTTGAACAGCATTAGCACGTCGTGCCAGATACCTTCTTCGGTCTCCAGATCGGGCCTGCCGATGTACACCCCGAGCGTCGAGCCTTCGTCCCACTGCTCCGGTTGCTGATAGCCGCCGCCCGCGTTGAACCACTCGATAACCATCCCGTCGCGCCAGTTTTCACGGCGCAGCAGCGGCTGTTCGGCGCGCAGCTTAATCACCTTACGGGTGAATTCGCGCAGCGCCTCGGCGCTTTCCGGCAGGTTTTCCCAATGCACCCAGGAAATTTCGCTGTCCTGGCAGTAGCCGTTGTTATTCCCCATCTGGCTGCGGCCAAACTCGTCGCCCGCCAGCAGCATCGGCGTGCCGTGGGAGAACAACAGCGTGGCGAGGAAGTTACGTTTCTGGCGCTCACGCACCGCGTTGATGCCCTCGTCGTCCGTCGGGCCTTCCGCACCGTAGTTGTAGGAGCGGTTGTCGTTATGGCCGTCGTTGTTGTCTTCCCCGTTATCCTCGTTGTGCTTCTCGTTGTACGACACCAGGTCGTTGAGCGTGAAGCCGTCATGAGCGGTAATAAAGTTAACGCTGGCCCACGGACGGCGGCCGCGCTGATCGTAGAGATCGCCGGAGCCGAGCAGGCGCGCCGCGAAATCGGTCGAGACGTTATCGCCCTTCCAGTATTCGCGCACCGTATCACGGTATTTGTCGTTCCACTCCGCCCAGCCCGGCGGGAAGCCGCCCACCTGGTAGCCGCCAGGGCCGATGTCCCACGGCTCGCCAATCAGTTTCACTTTCGAGAGCACCGGATCCTGCATGATGGCGTCAAAGAAGCCGCCGCGCTGGTCAAACCCTTCCGGCTCGCGGCCAAGAATGGTGCCGAGATCGAAACGGAAACCGTCGATATGCATCGATTCCGCCCAGTAACGCAGTGAATCCATCACCATCTGCAGCACGCGCGGGTGCGACGTATTCACCGTGTTGCCGGTGCCGGTATCGTTGATGTAATAGCGGTGCTGATCGGGCAGCGTGCGGTAATAAGAGAAGTTATCGATGCCCTTGAACGAGAGCGTCGGGCCAAGCTCGTTGCCTTCCGCGGTGTGGTTATAGACCACATCCAGAATCACCTCGATACCGGCGTCGTGGTAGGCGCGCACCATATCGCGAAAACCCTGAATGCCGCGCGGGCCGAAATAGCGCGAGGCGGGCGCGAAGAAGCCGAGCGAATTGTAGCCCCAGAAGTTTTTCAGCCCCTTATCCAGCAGGTGCTGATCGTCCGGGAACCAGTGAACCGGCAGCAGTTCAACAGAGGTAATGCCAAGGCTCTTGATGTAATCCACCGTCGCCTTATGTCCCATGCCGTCGTAGGTGCCGCGCAGCTCCGGCGGCACTGCCGGGTTGAGCTGCGTGAAGCCTTTGACATGGGTTTCATACACCACCGCGTACGGCCAGGCGATGGATGGCCGGTTCTGATCCTGCCAGTCAAATTCGTTCGGATCGATGACGCGGCACTTCGGCATATAGGGCGCGCTGTCGCGCTCATCGAAGGTAAGGTCTTTATCTTCGTGCAGCAGGTCGTAGGCAAAGTGCGCCTCGTTCCATTCGATATTGCCGACCAGATCGCGCGCGTACGGGTCGACCAGCAGCTTGTTCGGGTTAAAGCGATGACCGTTTTCCGGATCGTACGGCCCGTGAACGCGGTAGCCATACAGCGCGCCGGGTTGCAGGCCCGGCACATAACCGTGCCAGATTTCATGCGTATATTCCGGCAGCGTCAGACGAGCGATTTCATTTTTACCGCTCGGATCGTAAAGACACAGCTCCACGCGCTCGGCGTGTGCAGAGAAAATAGCGAAGTTCACCCCCTCGCCGTCGTAATTTGCGCCGAGGGGATAACTGCATCCCGCCGTGATTTCAAAAGCCTTACCGTTTGACATATCTCCCTCTCCCTCCGGACCGTAAATGTTCAGGACTACCACGATTCATGATGTTTATTTGCATGGAATCAGTCGGTTATGAGTATCACGGACGAGCAGCCGTCGGCTGTCTCCAGGTTCATCCGATCGGCGAGCGTTACCGTCTCACCGGTCAGCACGTTGCGCCAGCGTCGCTGAGCCAGCGTCGGCGGCAGCATAATCTGCGTGTCGTGCCAGCCGGCACGGGCCGGTAGCGACGCGCTTTCATAGAGCGCGGTGAACATCAGCCGCGGCGCTATCACGATGATGGCGTCATCGCCATGCGTGCGGGCGTAAGCAATCACGTTACTGTCGAACTCGCCTTCGGCGTGAAGCGGCAAATAGTCACCGTGGCGGAACAGCGCCGGATTCTGCTGGCGCAGGTGCAGCACGCGGGCGATCAGGTGCTGCTTAAGCCGCCCGCTGATCCAGTCCTGCGAGGTGGCCGTAAGATTCGCCTGCGGTGCCAGCATACTGTCGAGCGCGATGAAATCCGGCTCACGGCGGTTATCCGGGTCCACCAGGCTGAAGTTGAGCGCTTCGCTGCCCTGGTAGATATCCGGCACGCCAGGCGCGGTCAGCTTCAGCGCCGTCTGGGTCAGGCTGTTCACCAGCCCCGCGCGGATAAACGGCTGCAACGCCTCGTGGAAATCCTTCAGGAAATCCTGATTATCCGGCGAGAGCATATGGCGTGCGTAATCCAGCACCGCTTTTTCATAGGCGTCGTTGGTGTCCGCCCAGTCGGTGCGCAGCTTCGCTTCACGCAGCGCTTTTTCCACAAAGCCCAGGAAGCGTTCTTCCAGCGCCTTCAGGCCCTCGGCGTCATCGGGCTTCAGCGTGGCGGGCCAGACGCCCGCCAGCGCCTGATAGAGCATCCAGGTATCGGCACCCTTCGGCGCGGTGCCGTCATTGAGGAACACTACTTTGGTCTGGTTGAGCTGACGCCAGCGCGCAACGCATTCGGCATAAAACAGCGGCGCTTCGGTCAGCGCATAGAGCCTGGCGCGGGCGTCTTCGCCGCGTTTGGTGTCATGCGTCGACGTGCTGGTAAGCGCGTCCGGCTGATGTTGCAGGCGCAGCTTCATCTCTTTATGGAAGCGATCCGCCGAGTAGGTGCGCGGCAGCGGCTCGGCCCCCACTTCATTCAGCGCGAGCTGCATGTTCTGGCGGAAAAACAGCGTATCTTCCACTGATTTGGCCATCAGCGGGCCGGTAAGCTGCTGAAAACGAGTGCGGAACGTGGCGGCGTCGGCGTGTGAGCCGCCGGAGAGTTTGCCGGCCAGCACATCGGCAAGAAACCCGAGCGCCTGCGCATCCGGCGCGTGCTCGCTGGCCTGTACCTTCGCGACCACTTTCTGCAGCAGCGCGCTGTCAGCGGGCGTCAGCCCCTGCGCGGTGCCGTAGGTGCGATACACCGGGAACGCCACCAGTAATTCGCGCAGCGCGCCGCGAAGCACCGGTTCTTCCAGAGTCACGCCTTCCTGCTGTGCAATGCGGGTCGCCAGCCGCAGCAGCGTGGTGAATTCACCTTCAAAATTCCGGTCGGCCATCAACAGCTTGGCGTCACGCAGTTCGGCGGACATATCCACTTCCTGGCCGACCACGTCGTGATACGCCTTGCTGAGGTCGTCGAGCTTCGCGTCATCCACCAGCACATCCGAGAGCGCGGCGATAAATTCATAGCCGGTGGTGCCGGAAATCGGCCAGTCGTCGGGGATCTGCTCACCCTTGCCGAGAATTTTTTCAACGGTGATGTAGCAATCCGGCCCGGCTTTATCGCGTAGCCGCTCCAGGTATGCTTTCGGATCGGCAAGGCCATCGACGTGATCGACCCGCAGCCCGTCCACCGCGCCGGAGTGCACTAGTTCGAGGATCAGCCGGTGGCTGTCGTCAAACACGGCGTCATCTTCAACGCGCACGCCCGCAAGCCCGGTTATCTCGAAAAAGCGGCGGTACGAGAGCGAGCGCGGCGCGTCGCGCCAGGAAATTAACTGATACGGCTGGCGGTCATGCAGCGCCGCAATCGCCTGTTTATCAGTAATGGCCAGCACGTCCGCCTCACGCCCCTGCCAGGTCTCCGGGTTGAGCGGATAGTAACTGTCGTAATAGGCGAGCGCGGGTTTGCCGGTTTTCGGATCGGGCTTAACGCTGATTTCGCCGTTCTCCAGCACGTTCTCAAAAGTATCGCCCAGGAACGGCAGCGTCAGGCGGCGCGTCCAGTCGATATCGAAGTGACGGGCGTAACGGCTCTTTTCGCCGTGTTCGATCACATCGCGCCACCACGGGTTTTCCAGCGACGCCGCCATGTGGTTGGGCACGATATCAAGGATCAGCCCCAGCCCGCCCGCTTTGAGTGCCTGCACCATGCGGTCAAAGCCTTCGCGCCCGCCGATGGACGGCTCGATTTCATTGGCGTCGGTCACGTCATAACCGTGGGTGGAGCCGGTGGTCGCCGTAAACACCGGCGACGCGTACAGATGGCTGATGCCAAGCCGCTTCAGATAAGGCACCAGGCCCGCCGCGCGGTCAAACGTCATGCCGTTGCGAAACTGAATGCGGTACGTTGAAGAAGGAATACTCATTGCGCGTCTCCTTTCGCCAGGCGAACCTGAATGCTGTTAGCAGGCAGTTCGTCGCCTGCCTGCGGCCAGGCGAACAGCGTGTCGCCCGGCATTTCCGGCAGCGGTTGCGGGCGCTCGCCGATATTCAGCGCCAGCGACAGCGTGCCTTTCGGGAAGGTCCAGCTCACCGCCACGAAGCCCGGCGCGGTGTCAATAACGCGCCCACTGTGGCCGCCCGCCGTGGACAGCAGCGGCACGATCTGCTCACGGCGGAGCGTCAGCAGTTCTCGGGTGAGCGCAAGCCACGCCCTCCCCTCTTCGCTCTCCGGCTTCTGCCAGTCGAGTTTCGACATCTCAAAGGTTTGCTGCGCGTTCGGGTCCGGCACGCTGTCGCCGTCCCAGTCGCCGTGGCCTTCAAACTCACGCGCGCGGCCTTCGCGCACGGCTTTTGCGAGGTCGCCGTGGAAATCGGTAAAGAACAGGAACGGGTTGGTTTCGCCGTACTCTTCACCCATAAACAGCAGCGGAATGTGCGGCGAGAGCAGCAGGGTGGCGAGCAACACTTTGGTACGGTCGCTGCCTGCCAGCTCAATCAGGCGCTCGCCCCAGGCGCGGTTGCCGACCTGATCGTGGTTCTGGATAAAATCGACGAACGCGACCGGCGGCTGGCCGGTGCTGTCCACGCCGCGCGGCTCGCCGCTCTGTGGCGACACTTCGCCCTGGTAGGCAAAACCCTCCGTCAGTATGCGGGCGACGAGTTTTTCCGGCTGATCGGCGAAGTCCTGGTAATAGGCGTGCGTTTCGCCGGTGGCGAAGACATGGATGGCGTTGTGGAAATCATCGTTCCATTCGCCGGTAAACAGCGGCGCGCTGCCGTCCGGGTTACGCGGGTGCAGGAAAATGACGTTGCGGCTGTCTTCGGTGGTGAGATGCGCCGGGCGGTCGGTGATTTCCGCCCGAATACGCTCGGCGATTTCAACCAGGGCGTGTTTCGCCGAGGTGTCTTCAATCTGGTCGATAGCGTCAAAACGCAGGCCGTCGAGACGGTACTCTTTCAGCCAGTAGAGCGGCGCTTCAACGATGTAGCGACGCACCGCGTCGACGTCATAGGCGATGCCGTTGCCCCACGGCGTCATACGCTCTTTATGGAAGAAATCAGGCGCCAGCAGCGGCAGATAGTTGCCTTCCGGCCCAAAGTGGTTAAGTACGATATCCAGCACCACGGAAAGCCCGTGGGCGTGGGCAGCGTCAATAAACGCTTTGAAATCGTCCGGCGTACCGTAGGCGGAGTGCGGCGCGTAAAGCAGCACGCCGTCGTAGCCCCAGCCGCGGTTACCGCCGAACTGCGACACCGGTAGCACCTCCAGCATCGTGACGCCAAGCTGCGCCAGGTACGGCAGCTTTTCAATCGCCGCGCGGAAAGTGCCTTCCGGCGTGAATGTGCCGATGTGCATCTCGTAGACAACCGTCTCTTCCCACGGGCGGCCGTGCCAGTCCGTGGTTTGCCACTGATACGTGGCGGGATCGATAACCAGCGACGGCCCGTTGACGTCCGCTTTCTGGGCGCGTGAAGCCGGGTCCGGCACGGTCATGCCGTCTTCCAGCACAAAACAGTATTCGGTTCCGGGTGCAACGCCCGGCACTTCCAGTTCAAACCAGCCATCGCCTGTCGGCGTCATGGGCAAATCCTGGCCCGCAAGGCGCAGCGTCACGCGCTTCTGCCCGGTCGCCCATAGACGGAAGCGAGCGGCGCCGTCCGCCACATATTCGCTACCCCAACTTTTCAGGAATGTTGACTCCATTCTGTTACCTCGTTTAATCCAGAAGTGAGCAGTGGCGCGATCGCGCGATTTCCGCTCCTGCGGCGGGCCTCAGGAGCGTTAATGTGAAAGCATGATCCGGGTGCCGCAGCGGGCCGGTAGCGCGCAGGCCGCCTGTGTGAAAGCGGTTTTCTGCCTGGGAGGTACGACGGATAACGGATTGTCCCGACCCTGGCGGCATACGTGAACAATCATAGACCATTACCGGAGAAGTGCCGGGGACGCGCGGCGGGGCGCGTCAGGTGAAGGGGCTTTCGCGCCGCGTGCGAAGCGGCGCAGGATGAGAAATTATGCGGCCGCGAGGCGCGCGCACTGCTGGCGTATGCCGTTAAAAATAACGTCTGCCAGAGAAGCGGGGAAATCCACCGGCAGCGTGCCGGCCACGCGCGCGATCGCCGCGGGCGCGCTGGCTGTCAGCGCATCAATCATGTCGTTGACCTGCGCCGCCGACAGCCCGGCAAGCTCGCCCTGGCGCAGCCAGTGACGGCGGCGGATCTGGCTCAGGTGGTAATAGTTACTGCCGCTGCGCACCGCCATCGCCAGCTTGCACTTCTGCCACGCAATCTGGTTATTACCCGGCCCGATGACCGGCCAGGCGGAAAGCACGTCGTAAAGCGGCGTCAGATGGTAGCGGTTGCCGGGCAGATGCGCGATGCTGAAATTCTTGGCGTGGCCGTCGGTCGCGGCGAGGATCCAGAAGATAATCTGCGCGCGGAAGAAATTCGCGCGATCCGCCTGCGCGTTTTCTGAACGGCTCAGAACCGTCATGATATCGCCGATGCCCGGCCCGCCGTCGGCCTGATATTTACGCAGCGGCGAGACGCCCAGCGCCTGGCACATATCCTCCTGCGGCAGACGCAGCCACCACTGGCCATCGGCCGAGAGACGCCGGTCGAAGCGCTCGACAACCAGCACTTTTTGCTCTTCGAACTGCGCCATCTGCGTGCGCGCGACCGGAATATCCCAGGCTTCCAGCAGCTGCGCGCAGAGCCATTCGTTTTCAATCGAGGTGCGCATGTCCGCCTGCATATTGCCCACCAGCCCCAGCGGCAGTTTGAAAATATGCGTGGTGGGCGTGTTGCCCTCCGGCAGGCACCACTGGCCTTCGTGCCACAGCAGCGCGGTTTTCTCCTGCGCGCCCGCAATGGAGAGCCGCAGCTCCTCTTCGCCGCCATGCTGGCCGGGGAACGCCTCTGCGGTGTGGCGCAGCATCGCGGCAATATCCACTGTGGAGAGTGGACGGGCGCGGATGGTAAACAGCCCTTCCGGCGCTTCACCGGCGGGCAGGAGCTGAATAGCGCCGACGCAGTCGCGTCCCAGCTCCGCCAGCAGATCGAACGGCTCCAGGCTCTGCGCCCGGTAGCGCATCGCCAGCCGCCGCCGGATGTTTTCGCTGTCCGGCAGCAGGTTGTCGAAGTAATCGCGCACCCGCGCGCCGCGGTATGACTGATTACCGGGCGTGAACGGCAGCGACAGCGACAGCGGCCGCCCTTGCGGATCGGCAATCCACTCCGGCAGATAGGTCAGCCGGTCTTCGCCATTGTGTTTATCCCAGTAGCCGACCGGGAGGCCGTTCATCCAGAGCGCTAAACGCGACGTGCGGCGCATGATTACCACGCCTCGCGACGGGCAGGCGAATCGTCACGCGCGGGCGCGTCAGCTTCTGCCGCCTGCGTTTCGCACAGCGTCATCTCAATGCCCAGCACGTTAAAGACGCGGAACAGGCGCTCAATGCTGGCCGTCTCGGGGTTCGCCTCCAGCCGCGCATAGGTTTGCTGCGTGACGCCAAGCCGCGCGGAGACGTCTTTCTGGGTCAGCCCCTGATTTTTACGAAAGCCCACCAGCAGCGGGCGCAGCTGGCTGAGCGTTTTCAGTGGATAATGGGTATTCATCTGGCTGTTCGCACCTTCAGATACAAACGATAAGCTGTATTACCTATTTTACACCCTTCAGGCTGTAACATGCAATTACAGCGTAAAGGGTGTTAAACGCAAAATACAGCCTGAGCGCTGTAAAAAACGGCATTAAGCGTGGCTTTTACCGCGCGACCAGTACGCCATAAAACAGGCATGGGCCGGATCGAGCTGGCGCTCGCGCGTGAGATAGTGACGCAGCCGTTTCACCGCGCCGGACTCCGCGGCCACCCAGGCGCGAAACGCCCCTGCCCCGCCAGCGCGCTGCCAGATGAGCGTCTCTTCGTCGTCATCTTCAGTCATCTGCGCCGACACCGGCTCACTTACGGGCAGCGTCGCGGCGTCTTTCACCGCTTCCAGCAGCCGTTCGCCGTGCGCCGCGTTTTCATCGCGCGCCAGCCAGTGAATATCGGCAAAGGGATAACGCAGCGGCTGGATATCCTGCGCCAGCGGCACTTCCAGAAATGCCTGGACGCGCGGCGGCGCAGGCTGGCGCGCAAGCTGTTCAAGGATGCCGAGCGCGGCGGGCAGCGCGGTTTCATCAGCCACCAGCAGTGCCTGACGAAGCACCTCGTCAGCGCTCCACTCATAGCCGCCGCTGTCGCCGGGGAAATCACGATCCGGCGCGACGATTTGCAGCGTATCGCCGGGTCTGGCGTGCATCGCCCAGCGCGACGCCGGGCCGCTGTCGCCATGAAGGACAAACTCGACGTCCAGTTCACACGCCTCTCTGCGCAGCGCCCGCAGTGTGTAGGTGCGCATAAAAGGCCGCTGCTCGCGCGGCAGCGTCAGATAATCCTGATACCAGCTGTCGCTTACCGGCAGCCTGGCGGTATTGCCGTCGGGTCTGGCGAACATCAGCTTGATGCGCTGATCGGGCGCTTCATGTTTCATGTGCGCCACGTCCGGGCCGGTAAACACGCAGCGCAGCAGCGAAGGGGTGACAGCAATGCGACGGCGCAGCGTCACGTTAAAAATGCGGTAACTGGCGGTCATACAGCAGGCTCCTGCGGCGCGGCGTGACGCCAGACGCCGATGCTTAACAGTAAAAACAGCGCGGCGGCGATAAAGGCGGCAGCAATAAGCATGTGCTCGCCAAACCAGAGAGAAATCACCGGCACCAGCAGGGCGCTGGCACCGTAGCCGAGCGTGTGGCTGGTGGCGATAACGCCCGCGCCTTTACCGGTGGTGAGACGGTCATTCAGCAACACCTGATAGCCAGGCGTCGCCATCGCCGCGCCGAAAGAGGTCACGGCGATACCGGCGTAAAAAGTAATAAGCCCCGGCAGGATCATCAGCAGCAGCCCGGCGGCCATCAGCACCGCCGCCGCCAGCAGCAGTGCGCGTGGCTGAAGGCGCTGCGGGCGCACCACCAGGAACTGCGCCAGCAGCGTACTCGCCGCCGCCAGGCTTAACAGCAGCGCCACGTGATGGCTGACAGTACGGAGATCGCCATGAAACAGCGGCCTCAGATGCGGCGACAGGCCGAGCTGCATCAGGCTGATCGCGGCGGCCAGCAGCAGCGCGAGCGCAAGAAAAGGCAGCATATCTGCACGCAGGCGCGCTGACTGGTGCGCCACGGGCGCGAGCGGCGGATCGTTATGCTGGCGCGCTACCAGCAGCAGCGCGATAAAGGGCGCGAGCGCCATCAGCCAGAGCGGCATCTGTGGGTGAACGCTTAACGCGGCGGCGGCCAGCGGCGGGCCGATAAGACGCCCGCAGCTTAGCCCGGAACTGATAGAAGCGAGCGCCGCGAGCCGGTGCTCCATGCCTGCCCGCTGCATAGCCCACGTCTGCGCGGCGGGCACCATGCCGGAGACCGTCAGGCCGTAAAGCGTGCGGGAGACAATCAGCCCGGCAAGCCCTGAGGCAGCGCCGACCACGCCGCGCGCCATGCCCCAGACCACCAGCGCCATCACGGCGAAACTCAGCAGATAACCGCCCAGTGCCGCCACGACCACGAATTTACAGCCGCGCACTTCCGTCTGACGTCCCCACCAGGGCGAGCCGGGCAGAAACAGCATCGAGCCGAACATCAGCAGGCCGGCCCAGACGGAGAGCGACAGCCCCGTCATCTGCACCAGTTGAGGCAACACCACCAGCAAACCGTTCTGCCCGATCCCGAGCAGACCCGCGCACAGCGCCAGCGGCCAGAGCGATTGTCCTGTGCGGCGGGCGTGTACGGCGTGAGAAGAAGCATCCATAAGCAGGTAAATATATTGTCAATAAAGATGAGGGAATTATGAAATTAATGAAAACAAATATTGCAAAAATAGTTGCCACTGTAAATAGAATCCCTATCATAACGATAATCATTATCAACAAAGGATGTGTTTGTTATGGTTTCCCTGCCCCGCCCTGCCGCGACAGACGTCGCGGCTCAGTGTTTTCTTAACGCGCTGCTGCGTGAAACCCGGGACTGGCAACTGATCCCCGGCGCATTACCGCAGGAGCCGGCGCAGATCCATTTACCGCTCTCTGAAACGCAGGCAATCCGCATTGCGCTGCGCTACTTCTCCCCGACGCAACATCATCAATACCTGTTCCCGGCAATGCTGGTAGCAAGCGATAACGATAGCTGCGAACAAGTTGATTTCACGCAACTTGTCGAACTCATCCTGGCGAAGCCTTCCGTGAAAGGTGAACTGACCGATGACGTACTGGCCCGCTTTGCGCGCCGCGTTCAGGAGAGCCATCGCCATACCTGGCAGGCGATTGAACTGCGTCACGACTGGGCTACGCTTCGCGCGCAGCCGCTCAACTTTGCAGAGGCGGAGCAGGCGCTGCTGGTCGGGCACGCGTTTCATCCGGCACCGAAATCGCACGAGCCGTTTGATGAGACCGAAGCCCGCCGCTATCTGCCCGATTTCGCGCCGCGCTTTCCGCTGCGCTGGTTTGCGGTAAATAAAACGTATGTGGCGGGCGAGAGCCTGGGGTTAGATCTGCGCACGCGTCTGCTGCGTTTCGCGGCGCAGAGCGCGCCTGCGCTGCTTGCGCACTTTACCGATACGCGCTGGCTGGTGCCGATGCACCCGTGGCAGGCCGAGTATCTGCTCGCGCAACCGTGGTGTCAGGCGCTGGTGGAGAAGGGCGAGCTTATCGATCTGGGCGAAGCGGGCGCGCCGTGGCTGCCGACCAGTTCTTCGCGTTCGCTCTACAGCGAAACCAATAACGACATGATCAAATTCTCACTCAGCGTGCGCCTCACCAACTCGGTGCGCACGCTGTCAGTGAAAGAAGTTAAGCGCGGAATGCGTCTGGCGCGGATGGCGCAGACTTCCCGCTGGCAGGCGTTACAGGCGCGCTATCCGACGATGCGTGTGATGCAGGAAGATGGCTGGGTGGGCCTTTGCGACACGCAGGGGACTATTCAGGAAGAGAGCCTGATGGCGCTGCGCGTCAATCTGCTGTTCGACACGCCAGAAACCCAGACGAATGTGCTGGTGAGCCTCACTCAGGCCGCGCCGGACGGCGGCGACAGCCTGTTGGCCTGCGCCGTGCGCCGCCTCAGTGAACGCCTCAGCCTGCCGCTCGCACAGGCGGCGCGCTGCTGGGTGCAGGCGTACTGCGAACGCATTCTGCTGCCGCTCTTCAGCGCCGAGGCCGATTACGGCCTGGTGCTGCTGGCGCATCAGCAAAACATTCTGGTGGAGATGCAGCAGGATCTGCCGGTGGGCCTGATTTATCGCGACTGTCAGGGCAGCGGCTTTACCGATAGCGCGCTGCTGTGGCTTGCGGAGGCCGGCGAGCCGGAAGCTGAAAATCGCTTCAGCGAAGCCCAGCTGCTGCGCTACTTCCCGTATTACCTGCTGGTGAACTCCACGCTGGCGGTAACCGCCGCGCTGGGTGCCGCCGGGTTTGAGAGCGAAGAAAATCTGATGGCGCTGGTGCGTAACGCGCTGACCCAACTGCGCGCCACCGCCCGCGACACCCGCTGCCTCGATTATGTGCTGGAGAGCCGCCACTGGAACTGCAAGGGCAACTTCTTCTGCTATCTGCACGATCACAATGAAAACACCATCGCCGACCCGGCGGTCATCTACTTCAACTTCGACAATCCGTTTGCAGGGAGCACGCATGATGCCTGAAGCCAGCATTGTTCATGACGGTTACGGTTTTCGCTGTGCGACGCTCAACCTCGCGCTGCCGCTGACCCTCGGGCTTGACGGCAGCGCCGTACTGCATCATCCGGGCGACATGCCAGACGGGTGGCTGGTCGCTACCCTCGATCAGCTTTTTGTCGCGGCGCCAGCCCTCACGGGCATTACGCTGCCGTGGGCGCAGTGGCGCGATGAGCCGCAGGCGCAGGCGCTGTTTAACGCCGTACAGTGTGATTATCTGGCCCGTGACGCGTTCTGGCAGCTGTCGCTGTGGCTGCGCGGCGAGCGCATCGCGGCGCGTGCGGGAATAGAGTTTGACGAGACGCGCCAGCTCGCGTTCCCGGCGCGTCCGCCGCAGCCAGAAGGCGAGGTCTATCGCCGCTACGATCCGCAAATCAAACGCACGCTCAGTTTCCGCGTGGCGGATGTGGCGCGGGATGCGGAGCGTTTTACCCGCTGGATGAACGCGCCGCGCGTGAACGCCTTCTGGGAGATGGCCGGGCCGCAGGCGGAGCAGGAAAAATATCTGCGTAAGCAGCTCGATGCCACGTACTGCTATCCGCTGATCGGCTGCTTCGACGACGAACCCTTCGGCTATTTTGAAATTTACTGGGCAGCGGAAGACCGCATCGGCCGCCATTACCGCTGGCAGCCGTTCGATCGCGGGCTGCATATGCTGGTGGGCGAAGAGCAGTGGCGCGGCGCGCAGTACATCCGCAGCTGGCTGCGCGGCCTGAGCCACTATCTGTGGCTGGACGAACCGCGCACGCAGCGTCTGGTGGCGGAACCGCGCTTTGATAACCAGCGCCTGTTCCGCCATTTGCCGGTCGCCGGTTTTGAGACCGTGAAAGAGTTCGATTTTCCACACAAGCGCTCGCGGCTGGTGATGAGCCAGCGCAGCCGTTTCTTCAGCGAGGTGGGACTATGACGGCCTTGCTTTGGGAGCGCGTGAACCGCGAGATGGTGGCGAAAATTCTCGCCGAGCTGGAGTATGAGCGCACGCTGACGGCGCAGGAAACGGAGGCTAACCGCTGGACGATTGCGCTTGGCGATGAGACCTGGACGTTTGACGCGAAGCGCGGCATCTGGGGCTGGCTGCATATCAACCCGGCGACGCTCGCAAACGAGAGCGGCAGCGCCATTGAGGCTGAAAGTGCCCTGCGCCAGCTGGCCGTGGTGCTGAAAATGAGCGACGCGCAGACGGCGGAGCATCTCGAAGATCTCTACGCGACGCTCAGGGGCGATATGCAGTTGCTGGAAGCGCGTAAGGAACTTAACGCCGACGCACTCGTCGATATGGATCCGGATGAACTGCAGTGCCTGATGTCAGGCCATCCGAAATTTATCTTCAACAAAGGGCGTCGCGGCTGGGGGCTGGATGCGCTGAAGGCTTACGCGCCGGAATACCGTGGCCGTTTTCGCCTGCACTGGGTGGCGGTCCGCCGTGACCTGATGGTCTGGAGCAGCGACGCCGACTGCGACATCAATAATCTGCTGGCAAGCGCCATGGACGACAGCGAACGCCAGCGTTTTACCCGCTACTGGCAGGCGCTGCATCTGGATGAAAACTGGCTGCCGGTGCCGCTGCATCCGTGGCAGTGGCAGCAGAAAATCGCCCTGCATTTTCTGCCGCAGCTGGCGCGCGGTGAGATTATCGATCTCGGCGTGTTTGGCGATGAGTATATCGCCCAGCAGTCGCTGCGCACGCTGACCAACGTCAGCCGCCGCTCGGCGTTTGACATCAAACTGCCGCTCACGATTTACAACACCTCCTGCTACCGCGGCATTCCGGGTAAATACATCGCCGCGGGGCCGCTCGCCTCGCGCTGGCTGCAACAGCAGTTCGCCGCTGATAAAACGCTGCTGGCGCTGGGTGCGCAGATCCTCGGCGAGCCTGCGGCAGGTTACGTGACGCACACCGGTTACGCCGCGCTGAAAACCGCACCCTATCGCTACCAGGAGATGTTTGGCGTGATCTGGCGGGAAAACCCCTCCTGCTGGCTGCGCCCCGGCGAACAGGCCGTGCTGATGGCCGCGCTGATGGAAACCGACAACGCGGGACGCCCGCTGATTGACGCGTGGATCGCCCGCTCGGGCATGAGCGCTGAAGCGTGGCTTGCACAACTCTTCCGCGTGGTCGTCATTCCGTTTTATCACCTGCTGTGCCGCTACGGCGTGGCGCTGATCGCCCACGGCCAGAACGTGACGCTGGTGATGAAAGACCATGTGCCGCAGCGCATTCTGCTGAAGGATTTCCAGGGCGATATGCGTCTGGTGGATGAAACGTTCCCGGAGATGGAGAGCCTGCCGGAGCCGGTCAAAGCCGTCACGTCGCGCCTTTCTGCTGATTACATTATTCACGATTTACAGACCGGGCATTTTGTTACGGTGCTGCGTTTCGTCTCGCGTCTGACAGAACAGTGCGGCGTCAGTGAAACCCGGTTCTATCGCCTGCTGGCCGATGTGCTGCAGGACTATATGGCCGCGCACCCGGAGATGGCGGCACGCTTCGCGCGCTTTGATCTCTTTAAACCGCAGATCATTCGCGTGGTGCTCAACCCGGTCAAACTCACTTTCGCCGAGCATGACGGCGGCAGCCGTATGTTGCCCAATTACCTCACCGATCTTGATAACCCGCTGTATCTGGTCACCAGGGAGACCGCATCATGAAAACGTACGATTTCATCGGCATTGGCATCGGCCCGTTTAATCTCAGCATCGCCGCGCTTGCCGAAGGGCTTGACGGCTTCAGCTCGCTGTTTCTTGAACGCAAACCGCACTTCTCCTGGCATCCGGGCATGATGGTGCCGGACTGCCATATGCAGACCAGTTTCCTGAAAGATCTGGTCAGCGCGGTGGAGCCAACCAACCGTTACAGTTTTCTGAACTACCTGGTGCAGCGCAAAAAGTTTTACCGTTTCCTGACCACCGAGCAGCGCACGGTGTCCCGTGAAGAGTTCGCCGATTACCTCTGCTGGGCGGCGGATAACCTGAGCAATCTGTCGTTCAGCCAGCAGGTGCAGCAGGTGAGTTTTAACGAGGCCAGCGGGTTGTTTGAAGTGGTGACCCAGCGCGAGCGCTTCTTCGCGCGCCACGTCTGCATGGGCATCGGTAAACAGGTTAATCTGCCCGACTGCGTGCCGGCGCAGAGCGACCATTGCTTCCACGCCAGCGAAATGATGCTGCGCACGCCGTCGCTTGCCGGTAAGCGGGTGACGGTTGTTGGCGGCGGCCAGAGCGGTGCCGACCTGTTCCTGAATATTTTCCGCGGCGAGTGGGGCCAGCCTGCGGCACTGAACTGGGTGTCACGCCGTAACAACTACAATGCGCTCGATGAAGCCGCGTTCGCTAACGAATATTTCACGCCGGAATACCTTGAGAGCTTCGCCACGCTTGATGAGAAGACGCGCTGCGATCTGCTCGCCGAGCAAAAGATGACGTCTGATGGTGTGACCAGCGAATCGCTGCTCGCTATTTATCGCGCCATGTATCACCGCTTCGAAGTTCTGCGTGAAAAACCCTGGGCGCATCTGCTGCCGTCACGTTCGGTTACCCGCGTGACGCCGCAGGCGCAGGGCCAGCGTCTGTCGCTGCGACATCATCTGGACGGCGGCCAGGAAACGCTGGATACCGATGTGGTGATTTTCGCGACCGGCTATCGCCCTGCCCGGCCGGCGTTTCTCGCCCCGCTGGCGCATCGTCTGGAGCTGGACGAACGCGAAGGCTTCCGGGTTAACACCGATTTCACGCTGGCGTGGAACGGACCGCGCACGAACCATCTTTTTGCCGTCAATGCCGGGATGCACAGCCTCGGCATTGCGGAACCTCAGCTCAGTCTGATGGCCTGGCGGGCCGCGCGCATTCTCAATGTCGCGCACCCGGATACGCCGTTTGAACTGAGCACCACGCCTGGCGTGATCCAGTGGCTCTCCCGGCCGGAAACGGTCACATGCCAGATTTCTCAACCTGTAAACAGCACTGACTATTAATACACTCAGGAACACCATAACAATGAAGCGTCATCATCTTTGGGTTTTGAATCCTTGTTTGCTTGCCATGCTTTCCGCCTCCGCCTGGGGGGCACCGCAGAAAGAAGAGACGCTGGTGGTTGCCGCCAGCCGTACCGGACACAGCGCTGCGGATATGGCACAGACCACGTGGGTCATCGAACAGGCTGACATTGAACAGCAGGTTCAGGGCGGTAAAGAGCTAAAAGAAGTCCTGGCGCAGCTGATCCCCGGCATGGATGTCAGCAGTCAGGGGCGCACCAATTACGGCATGAACATGCGTGGCCGCTCCATGATGGTGATGGTCGACGGCGTGCGACTGAACTCGTCACGCAGCGACAGCCGCCAGCTGGACTCTATCGATCCGTTTAACATTGAGCGCATCGAAGTTATCTCCGGTGCGACCTCGCTGTACGGCGGCGGCAGCACCGGCGGTATAATCAATATCGTGACCAAAAAAGGCCAGCCGGAGACGCAGGTTGAGTTCCAGACCGGGATGAAAACCGGCTTTAACAGTCATAACGATCATGATGAAAATATGGCGGCAGCGGTGAGCGGCGGCAATGACAATGCCTCCGGGCGTCTGTCCGTCGCCTATCAGCGCTACGGCGGCTGGTACGACGGTAACGGCGATGAATCCATTATCGATAACACCCAGACCGGCCTTCAGTATTCTGACCGACTGGACGTGATGGGCACCGGCACGCTGAATATTGATGATCACCAGCAGCTGCAGCTCACCACGCAATATTACAAAAGCCAGGCCGATGGTAAGCATGGCCTGTTCCTGGGCGAGAATTTCTCGGCGGTGACCGGCAACGGCACCGCCTATAACAAAGGTAATCTGGATTCGGATCGCCTGCCCGGCACCGAGCGCCACCTGATTAATCTTCAGTATTCGAACTCTGATGCCTGGGGCCAGGATCTGGTCGCACAGATTTACTACCGCGATGAGAGCCTTACCTACTACCCCTTCCCCACACTGAACGGCGATAAAACCCGCGTGACCAGCATTGGCGCCTCACAGCAGAAAACAGATTTCTGGGGCGGCAAACTGACAGTCAACAGCAAGCCACTGGATGCTCTTTCTCTGACCTATGGTGTGGATGCCGAGCATGAAACCTTTAACGCCAACCAGCAGTTTTTCGACCTGAAAAAAGCGGCTGCCAGCGGTGGCATGAAGCTCGATAACGCGTATAACGTCGGGCGCTATCCGGATTACAGCATCACCAACCTGGCACCGTTCCTCCAGGCGAGTTATGACATCGATGCGATCACGTTAAGCGGCGGTGTGCGCTATCAGTACACCGAGAATAAGGTCGATGATTTTGTCGGTTATACCCAGCAGCAGGGCATCGCCACCGGTAAAGCCACCTCCGCCGACGCTGTACCGGGCGGCAAAACGGATTACAATAATCTGCTGTTTAACGCCGGTATTCTCGGCCACCTGAGCGAACGCCAGCAGCTGTGGTTCAACTTCTCGCAGGGCTTCGAACTGCCGGATCTCGCCAAATATTACGGATCCGGCACCTATCGTCTTGAGAATGGTCACTACCGTCTGCTGAAAAGCGTTAACGTGAATGACTCGCGTCTCGATGGTATTAAAGTTGACAGCTATGAGCTGGGCTGGCGTTACACCGGTGATAATCTGCGTACCCAGCTCGCGGCCTACTATTCGGTCTCTGACAAAACCATCAACATCAATAAAACCGATATGACCATCACACTGGATGATGACAAGCGTCGTATCTACGGGGTTGAAGGCCAGGTGGATTACTTCTTCAGTGACAGCGACTGGAGCACCGGCGCAAACTTTAACGCTATCAAATCGGAAACCCGCGTGGACGGCGACTGGAAAAAGCTGACGGTGGACAGCGCCAGCCCGTCGAAGGTCAGCGCCTGGGTTAACTGGGCACCGGATAACTGGGCCTTGCGCCTGCAGAGCACCCAGACGTTCGATGTCTCTGATGATGCCGGTAAGAAAATCGACGGCTACAACACGATGGACTTTATCGGCAGCTATGCGCTTCCGGTCGGTAAAATCGCGTTCAGTGTCGAAAACCTGCTGGATAAGGATTACACCACCGTCTGGGGTCAGCGCGCGCCAGGATTGTACAGTCCGACTTATGGCTCACCGGATCTCTATACCTACAAAGGCCGTGGTCGTACGTTTGGCCTGAATTACTCCGTTCTGTTCTGATTGCTCCAACATGAAAAAGGCCGCCTGAGTGCGGCTTTTTTTATTGCCGCATTCTGAAGGTGTCTCGCAAAAACGCGCTCGCAGGCAAAGCTCACCGTAGTGGATACTGGTTTGCGACCTTTACATCAAGCAGCGGCACTCGTTTGATAAATAACTATCCCTGATGGATATGAAATGATGCTTGTTTCCTCTTTGTCGGGCTTATCTGGCCTCATCGTTTTCAGGCAATACTGGCATGAAAGCCGTTATAGATATGGCGATTTCACCGTGAAATAATTCATTTAAATTCTTTTGAATCATTAACTTAAACATAAAAACGGCGTGGCGAAAGGTGTGAAATTTCAGTACGAGCGACAATACTGAACAGCAAAACATCCACTGTAGAGAGTAAGCAGGCAAGGTATAGGCGATGCTGCGAAATAACGAAAGGAGAAGGAAGTAGTGGCGATTTCACCGTGAAATCCGTTCAGGAAAAAACGTTATTTCAGGGAGTTAACGGTGAAATCACCATGGCGAGTGCACATCCCGCTCAGGAGAGATGTTTTTTCAGAACGCTTTCAATGGCACGGTCGAGTTCATCCTGAACATCACGCGACAGGCGGTTGAACTCATAGCTGAACAGGCGGCCTTTGGTACGCTTACGGGCGAAACGGTCTTTATCGGAGAAACGCCAGAGGGGCGAAATAACCGCTTTATCTTTCGGGCTTGGCGACGAGAGCAATTCCCCCTCACGCGCGATAATACGCATAATGCGGTTCTTTACTTCGTCTTCAGCGAGATCGGTGTCTGACAGCACGATATCCACTTCACTGGCGATGGAATTGGTCAGCGTTTTGAGCGCGATGTCATTTTTCTGAAGCGTCTCTTCGATACCACTCAGCGTTTTATAGTCGCTGAACGTAAGCTCGGACTGAACCGGGAAGAGGGCCAGCAGTTCTGCAGAGACCGACGCCGCCTGTAAAGCACGGGTGACTTTTGCCTGCGACAGCCCTTCCTGCTCGGCTATCTCTTTCTGACTGAGACCTGCGTTTTTCAGCGCCATCAGCCGCAGCCCGATCTCACGGATATTGTGCTCTTTTGCCGTCTGAATATCTTTAGCGAGCTTGCGCGCTTCTTCTGATGTCAGCGCCGCTTCCGTCACCAGGACGGTAAGACCGGTGTGGCAGATGAGCGCCGCTGCACGACGGCGCGAGCCATCGAGAATTTCAATACGGTCACCCGCTTTCACGCCAATCGCCGGGAAGAACTGCTGGAATTTCAGGGTACGGGTGATATCGCGCAGCGATTCCGGTGTCAGCGCAGACTGATCGCGCCCGTTGGTTTCCTGACGCACAAAGGTTTTTTCCGCCACATCGGCGGGCGCGACGCTTTCAAGCCGGAACGTCGCTTTGCGCCCGGAATTGAGCACAAACACCGAGGTAAAGGTTTCAGCGTCCGTGCTCTCTTTAAATGGAGAGTGGGTGAGTGTACGGCCAATGGTGACTCTTTTTGTGCTCATAATGTTCTCAGCTCATACGAATAAATTCAATGCGATCAAAGACCGCTTTGGCAAAGTCTTCAGCGGCGGCGCGCGCGTTCTTCAGTGCTTCGCTGCTGCCGATGTAAGTGGCGGGGTTTGCGGAAATTACCGTATCAAACGACTCTCCGCAGCGCTCAAAGCCGTCCAGGCGGGGCAGGGCGACATCCAGCATATCGCCGCCGAAAATCTCCTTGGCGAGGCTGTGACAGAGCTTGTGGTCTGCCTTGTTGAGCAGTTTCGACATAAAGCCGATGTTTTTCTGCAATCTGACACGGCAGCCCGACTCTTCAATCAGCGCGATCAGCTCCGGCAGGCGCGTCAGGTATTTGAGCGTTGAGTGGAAATCTACCTGTGCAGGCGGCACCGGTGTGAACAGGACATCCGAGGCGGCAATCGCGTTCATCAGGAATGCGTCCAGATGCGGGCCGCTGTCGACAAAGATAAAGTCATAGTCTCTGGCAATCTTATCGATGATGTTCTGGCGCAGGACACCATAAATACTGGTGCCCGGCAGATGTTCTGCACAGAGTTCTTCCCAGCGTGAGGCGATAAAGGCGTCTTCAATAGAAGCTGGCATCACATCCACGCCAGGCACAATCGACGGCACAATAAATTCTTCCAGCAGCTCTTCACGCGACACATTCTGCAGCATCGCCTGCGCGCTGGTGGTATCGACAGTGCCGACCGCGCGGGTGTGATTAAGGAACATGGTTGCGGAAGACTGCGGATCGAGATCGACCACCAGAATGCGCAAATCTTCAAACAGCAGGTGAGGATGTACGCGCAGCGCATGGGCAAGGGAAACCGTGGACACCGTTTTGGAGACGCCGCCTTTCAGGTTGCCGACAAAAATGGTGAACGCTTCATCATGACGGTCACGGTATTTGGGCACGCCGCGGTGATGGTAGAGATCGATAATATTCTGAACGGACATCGCATATTTAGTGGAGGAGCCCGCCGCGCGTTTATCAAAGACGTATCCGTTCGCTTCCATCTCACTGACGGCGTAGTCGACGCTGGCGCGGGTCAGTCGCGGAAGTTTGGCCAGTGCCGCTTTGGCATAGACCTGATAGAAAGTGTTTTCCTGAAGCTCATCTTTCTGATGCTGGATCTGCTCTGTCAGGCCCAGAAGCATTCTTTCAGAACGTTCGGCAACTTTCGTCAACTGCTGCTCATTATCCATCATAAAACTCACTGTATGCAGGATTTATTGATTTAAACGAAAATACAGCATAAAAGCCAGACGGTAAACATAAATGTGATGCCGATGTGCGCGTGCTCAAAATGCTGATGTTATAAGACGTTACTGCTAAAGATCGCAGCGCTCACCGCAAAAACGAACGGGGTTTAACCGTTCGTTTGAGGAAGCGCAAAAGAGTTGTGGTTGAAGAGAGTGGCAGATGCTGTGTGTCTGATTTTATCCACAGGCCAGATCTAAGGTTTCGATCCCAAGGAGATCCCTAATATGATCCTTAAAGATCCCTTTCCCGAATTTCTTATTGCTATCATGGCGTTGCGGCATTTTATAACCACTATAGCGAGCAGATCATCCACTGAAGCGAGCCGGATATCCACTGTGGTGAGACACATAACGGCTGAAGAGAGTGGTATGCATCCACTGTAGCGAGTAAACCGCCTGACTTTTCCATGCCGGCACTCTCTTTATAACGTACTGTATCAGAAAGCATTTCCGGTATCCTTTGTGAAGTTACTCACGCTCATGAACATGTTTATTCACACCGGGAGTGTCATCTTTTTGTCTGGCTGCGGGTTACTGTAACAGACTGACATGTTGCTGTATGTGTTCGGGCTATCCACTATAGCGAGTGAATGACTGGATCCTGTCACGCCATCAACTAAAACAACCACTACAGAGAGCAAATAACCACTGTAGCGAGTAAACATCCACTGTGGAGAGTAATCCGCGCGTATAAGTATGTGACATATCCACTATGGTGAGTGATACTCTCACTGGCGAAGATAATAACCACTATGGTGAGTAAGCACCGGCATTCAGGACAGGAGAACCGCACGTGGCTGATGAAGAGAGCATCAATATCAACGACGCCTTCAGTGAGCTGGACCGTAAAACCGGCGAAGTGGTCACGCTGATGCCGAACCGCAATAACACCGTGCAGCCGGTCGCGCTGATGCGTCTTGGCCTGTTTGTCCCGACGCTGAAATCCACCGCCCGGGGCCGCAAAGGCCAGATGTCCTCGATGGACGTAACGGAAGAGCTTAAACAGCTCTCGCTCGTTAAATCCGAAGGCTACGAGAATATCAAAATCACCGGCGCCCGCCTGGATATGGATAATGATTTCAAAACCTGGGTCGGGATCATCCATGCCTTCGCCAAATATAATGTGCTTGGCGACAGCGTCACGCTGCCGTTTGTGGAGTTCGTGAAGCTGTGCGGCATTCCTTCGGCCCGTTCATCTGCAAAGCTGCGTAAGCGTCTCGATGCTTCGCTGACCCGTATCGCCACCAATACCATCTCTTTCAGCAACAAGGAAGGAGAGTACTACGTTACGCACCTTGTGCAGTCTGCCAAATACAGCGCCAAAAAGGATGAAGTGACGCTGCAGGCCGATCCGAAAATCTTCGAGCTGTACCAGTTCGACAAAAAAGTTCTGCTGCAGCTGCGTGCCATTAATGAATTGTCGCGCAAAGAGTCCGCCCAGGCGCTGTATACGTTTATTGAGAGCCTGCCGCCTAACCCTGCGCCGGTCTCGCTTGCACGCCTGCGCGCGCGCCTGAATCTCACCTCCCGCACCATCACGCAGAACTCCACCGTGCGTAAGGCGATGGAGCAGCTCAAGGAGATCGGTTATCTCGATTACACCGAGATTAAGCGCGGGCGGGTGGTCTACTTTCATATCCACTACAGAAGGCCAAAACTTCGCCCACAAAGCCTGCCAGGCGCGCTGCCTGCCGGTGATGAACTGCCGGTGGAAAACAGCCCCGTAGCGGAAGAGCAGGGCGAAATGGTGATGCTGACCAAAGAAGAGCTGGCGCTGCTGGAAAAAATCCGCAAGGGACAGATCTGAATATCCACTGTAGTGAGCATGACATGTGACCTTTCAAATACATTACTCCCTACAGTGGATATTGCTCTCTATAGTGGTTTTTACTCTCCTCAGTGGATGTTTTGAGCTTCACTGCTTTCTGTAGTGGATACCTTGTTAATGCCTTCGCAGGATCTTTTAATCATCCTTAAAGATCTGGCGATTTCAGCATGAAATTGCTGGTCGAAATGCTCTAAAAACAGCGAGTTAACGTGATAAACGTATGGCGAAAGGGGGAGTTATTTCACATCCGTGATGTCAAAGAGGGCAATGTTCGCGTTCCTGGTATGAAAGAATGCTTTTTTTTGCTTAGTGTTATACCTCGCTCATGCTTACTCGCTTTACTCTCATAAGACGCTCCTCTGTAAACCGCATTTAAAGTCCATTTCAGCATCATTCCTTTTTTTAAACGAAACTTGGTGTGGTTTCCTCTGCCAGTATTATCCGGTTTCGCGCCGGGCCTGCGCTTATTTTTCCTTTATTCAAATTAATGAACGCGCCGCGAAGAATATATCTTTGTGAAGAAATGTAATTAACTATTACTATAGGAAAAACCTTAAAACCATTCGCGAAATAACACCGTGTTATGGTGCTAACTGATTAATTTTACAGGTCAACCGGATGACTGCTCGCGTTTATTATGGATTCTTACTGGCGCTGATATTGCCTACTGCCTTTGCTGCGCCCCTTTCTCCTGCCGATCGCGATGCCATCCGTCAGCAACAGGAACAACTTTTATTACAGAGCCAGCAGCAGCGTGACGAGTTGCAGCGCAGTACGCCGCTGCCCCGCGCTGAAGCGCCTGTGATATCTGCTCCGTCATCCGGCCCGTGTTTTACCATTCGCACTATTCAGTATTCCGGCGCCACGCTGTTAAGCGCGCGTGAGCAGGCGAAATTATCCCGTCCCTGGCTGAATCAGTGCCTCGATATGTCGCGCATCACGCAGCTGGTTAATAGCGTATCGGACTGGTATCTCAGCCGCGGTTATATCACCAGCCGTGCTTTTCTTACTGAGCAGGATCTCTCGCAGGGCGAATTACAGATTGTCGTGCTGGAAGGAAAGCTGCGTCAGATCCGCCTCGAAAATAAAACGCCGCTGATGCTGAAAATGGCGTTTCCGGGGCTTGAAGGAAAGATCCTGAACCTGCGCGATATTGAGCAGGGCATGGAGCAGATCAACCGACTGCGCGCCACGCCGGTACAAATCGATATTCTGCCGGACAGCACGCCCGGCTGGTCGGTGGTTAATCTCACCGCCACGCCGGAGTTTCCGTTACGCGCCACGGTGAGTTTCGATAACAGCGGCCAGAAGAGCACCGGCACCGGGCAGCTTAATGGCTCGCTCACCGGTAACAACCTGCTCGGGCTCGCCGATCAGTGGTTTGTCAGCGGCGGGCGCAGCAGCGATTTCGCGACCGCGTATAACGCCCGCAGCCTGCAGGCAGGCGTCAGTATCCCGTGGGGCTACAGCCTGCTGGATTACAGCTACAGCTGGAGCGACTACCGCTCGACGCTCGATAACCAGGGCTTTACGTGGATCTCCACCGGCGACAGTGAAACGCATCGCCTGAATCTTTCCCGCGTGGTGTTCCGCAACGGCGATATCAAAACCGCGCTCACCGCGGGGGTGACGCGCCGCGAAAGCCACAACTGGCTGAATGATGCCCTGCTTGCCAGCAGCAGTCGCAAGCTCTCCAGCCTGACGCTTGGCGTTAATCACACCCAGAAAATGGGCGGCGGCGTGGCGACCTTCAACCCGGCCTTCAGCCGCGGCATGCCGTGGTTCGACAGTGAAACCGATGAAAACAAAACCGGCGACGAACCAAAAGCGCAGTTTCGTAAATGGAGCCTCAGCGCCAGCTGGCAGCGCCCGCTCACGCAGGATCTGTGGTGGCTTTCCAGCGCTTATGGCCAGTGGTCGCCGGATCGTCTCTATGGCGCTGAACGTCTGACGCTCGGTGGCGAAAGCTCTGTACGCGGCTTTAAAGAGCAATATTTGTCCGGCGACAACGGTGGCTACTGGCGTAACGAACTCAACTACACGCTGGCAACGCTGCCGGTGCTGGGCCAGATCAGCGCCACGGCGGCGCTGGATGGCGGCTGGCTCGCCAGAGATAAACTCGACCGCTACGCCTCCGGCACCCTGTGGGGCGCCGCCGTCGGGCTGGGCAGCGCAGGGCGCTGGTTCGCAAGTCAGCTTACCGTTGGCACGCCGTTACAGTACCCGGACTGGCTGGGGCCGGACCATTTCACCGTTAACTACCGCATCGCAATCACGCTTTAAGAGGCTTCAGGTCATGGATACCCGTCAACCGCCCGTGCGTTTTTCCGCTCGTCTGCTGAGCTACCTCATTATCTCTCTGCTGGTCTGGCAGCCGGTGGCTCCGGCTTTTGCGGCGGCCATGACGCCCACAGGCGCCACGTCGATGGATAAAGCAGGCAACGGCGTACCGGTGGTGAACATCGCCAGGCCCAACGCGGCGGGGATCTCTCATAACCAGTTCAAAGATTATAACGTCGGCAAGGAGGGCGTGATCCTGAACAACGCCACCGGGCAGCTGAACAAGACCCAGCTAGGCGGGCTTATCCAGAACAACCCGAATCTGAAAGCGGGCCAGGAAGCGCGCGGCATTATTAACGAAGTGACGGGCGGTAGCCGTTCCCAACTCAACGGCTATACCGAAGTGGTGGGTAAAGCCGCGAACGTCATGGTGGCGAACCCGTATGGCATCACCTGTAACGGCTGCGGCTTTATCAACACGCCGAACGTCACGCTGACCACCGGCAAGCCGGTACTCGACGCGGCGGGCAATCTTTCCGCGCTGGAGGTCACGCGGGGCACCATTACTGTGGAAGGCAAAGGGCTTGACGCCAGCCAGAGCGACGCGCTGTCGATTATCTCCCGCGCCACCGAAGTGAACGCGGCGATCCACGCGCGCGATCTGAACGTGACGGCGGGCGCGAACCGCGTTAACGCAGACGGCAGTCGTACCGCGATGGCGGGTGAAGGCAGCGCCCCTGTGGTGGCGGTCGATACCGGCGCGCTTGGCGGCATGTACGCCAACCGCATTCGTCTGGTGTCCGGCGATAAGGGGGTGGGCGTTAACCTTGGCAACCTCAATGCGCGCCAGGGCGATATCACGCTTGATGCCAGCGGCAAACTGACGGTCAAAAACAGCCTGGCGAGCGGCAACCTGACGGCGAAAGGCGACAACGTCACGCTCACGGGCGAGCATAAAACCGGCGGTACGCTGGCAGTCAGCAGCCGTGGCGGGGTGGCGCTGGATCACGCAGCGCTCGCAAGCGACGGCGCAATGACGCTTGCCGCCGACGGCACGCTCTCCGCCAGCGCGAGTACGCTCACCAGTGGCCAGAGCCAGGCGCTGAACGGCAAAACCGTCACGCTGGATAACACGAGTCGTCTTGATGCAAAACGCGACGTCACACTCACCGGCGGCGCGCTCGCAAGCCAGGCGCAAATCAGCGCCGGCGGCAACGCGCAGATAGCGGGCGACAGCCTCACCAACAGCGGGCAGATTGCCGCCACGGAACGTCTTGATACCCAAACCACCCGTCTGACTAACCGCGGCACGCTGCAGGGCAACGGCGTGTCGGTCGACAGCGACGCCGTGACCAACAGCGGAACGCTGCAGAGCGCGTCGGCACTGACGCTGAAAGGCAAAACGCTCGATCAGCAGGGCACCGTCAGTGCGCGCGGCGATGCTGTTCTTAACCTCACAGACAGCCTGCGCAACGGGGCAAACGGGAAAATCCTCACGGACGGCACGCTTGCGGCCAACACCGGCGCGCTTGAGCAGAACGGTACGCTTTCCGGCGCAAAACGCCTCGATGTGCAGGCGCAGCAGGTTACCTCCGGTAAGGGAGCGCTCACTACAAGCCAGGGCGATATTCGTCTTGATGCGGTAGGTAAAGCCGATCTCAACGGCCAGACGATCGCGGCGGGTAACCTGACGCTGACCGGTGACGCCGTCACCACGCAGCAGGACGCGCAGCTGCAAAGCGGTCGCGATCTCGCCATTACCGCTCATGACGCGACGCTTGACGGCACGCACGCGGCAAAAGGCGCGCTGAACGTCACGGCCCAGCGCCTGCGCCACGGCGGCAAGTCGGACGCGGCCGCGACCACTTTTCTGGGCGATGAATCTGTTAACAACAGCGGCACGCTGACCGGCGACGCGCTGACGCTGCGCGGTAAACAGATCGCTAACCGCGGCCTTCTGAAAGGCAGTGGCGCGCTTAATCTCTCAGCCGATCGCCTCGATAACCTCACGGGCGGCACGCTGTACAGCCCAGAAAACCTGAATCTTGCCATCCCGACGCTCATTAACCAGGGGCAAATCACCACCGACGGCGACCTTTCGCTGCGCGGCGCGCAACTGACGAACGGCGGACTGTTACAGAGCCATCGCGCGCTCGATATGGCTTACGAGAGTTTCGATAACCTCTCCGGCGGGACGTTGTACAGCGCCCGCGATCTTCATCTTGCTGTTCCGACGCTCAGTAATCAGGGGCTGATCAGCACCGATGGCGACCTGTCATTGCGCGGCCAGTCGCTGGTCAACAGCGGCGAGATCAACGGGGTGAATCTCAGCGGCGATATGGCGTCGCTGAACAATACCGGCCTCCTGCTGGCAGATGACGCGCTGACGCTGAATACCGACACGCTCAGCTCCGGCGGCACGCTGGCGGCAGAGCAGGTGACGATCGCCGCAGATCAACTGCAAAACCAGGGGCTGGTGCAGGGCAACCGCGCGCTGAACGTGACAGCGGATGACACCAACAACCAGGGCGCGCTGCGCACCGGCGGTACGCTGGCGCTGGACGGGGGCACGCTAACCAACGGCGGCGAGCTCAGCGCCACGGCGCTGCTGCTGACGCTGGCAAAACATGGTGATAACCGCGGCAAACTGGTCGCGACCGACGCGCTGCGCCTCACCACGCCAGCGTTTACCAATACCGGCACGCTGGCGTCCGCCACGCTCGATCTCAACAGCGACAACGTCACCAACAGCGGCACGTTGCAGGCGACCGGCGATCTACACGCGCACGGTAAACAGTTCGATAACCAGCAGGGCGGGGTGGTGCTCGCGGGCGGCGCGCTTGCGCTGAACCAGGACACGCTCAGCAACGCCGGGCTGTTACAGGGCGACACGCTCGCGGTTGCCGCACAGGACTGGCGCAACGAGGGCAACGCGCTCGGGCAAAACGGCGTCACCGCACAGATTGACGACACCCTGACCAACCAGGGCAACGTATTAAGCCAGCAGGCGCTTGATATCCGTGCCGGTAATACTGATAACCGCGGTGCGCTGATGGCGAAAGTGCTGGCGCTGCATGGCGACCTGCAAAACAGCGGGCTGTTGCAGGGCAGCGACGCCCTGAACTGGGATGGCGCCACGCTCACCAACGCCGCAGGCGGTAAAGTCACTGGCGGTAACACGCTTGCGCTCAAGGGTTCGACGCTCGACAACCAGGGCCAGATGCAGGGCCGCGCGCTCAGCGTGACCGGCGATACCCTGCGTAACGGCGGTACGCTGCAGGCGACCGACAGCCTGAACGCGACGCTCAGCCAGACGCTTGAGAATAACGGCGCGCTGCTGAGCCAGAACCAGGCGGAAGTAAGCGCGGCGCAGCTGACGAATAACGGCACGCTGGCGGCACGCGCGCTGACCGTTCAGGCACCGGACATCATCAACCGCGGGACGCTTGCGGGCAACGACAGCCTGAGCCTCACCACACGCAACCTTTATAATGGCGCGCACGGGCAGCTTGCCACCGGCGGCGGCCTGACGCTGGACCTCTCTCGTCTCGAGAACCAGGGGCAGCTGTCGGTTAACGACGGGCTGACGCTCCGGGGCAGCACGCTCATCAACAGCGGCGATATCAATGCCGCGGCGCTTGATGCCACGCTCAGTGGCGCGCTGGATAACACCGGGCGGCTGGTGGCTGACGGCCGCGCGCAGCTTAGCGCCGGTACAGTGACCAACAGCGGTACGCTCGCTGCGGATGACGTCACGCTGAATGCCGCAACCCTTCGCAACGGCGGGCTTATTCAGGGCGCGCACAGTGCCGGTGCCACGGCGCAGAAACTCACGAACGACGCCAGCGGCACCTGGCTTTCTGGCGGCGCGCTGACACTCAACGGCAACCAGCTGACCAACGCCGGACAAATGCAGGGCAACACGCTGGCGCTGACGGCTGGCAGCCTCGATAACCGCGGCGTGATGAACGGCATTCAGGGGCTTACGGGCACCGTTCAGGGCGCGCTCACCAATGACGGGCAGATGGTGAGCCGTGGCGACGCGACGCTTAACGCCGACAGCCTCACCGGCAGCGGGCGCATCGTGGCGGATACCCTGACGCTTCAGGCGAATCGGCTTACCAACAACGGCCTGTGGCAGGGCACGAAGGGGCTGACCGCCACCGGCGACACGCTCACCACGGCGCGAACGCCCGCACGCTCAGCGGTGGCGATCTTTCGCTCAATGCCGGAACGCTTAACACCGGCGGGACGCTGCAGGGCCAGCAGGTCAATGTAGACGCCGACAACTGGACGCACGGCGGTACGTTAATCAGCCTCGGCAACCTGGGTGCGCAGTCGCAAGGTACGCTGACCAACAACGGTTCGCTGTTAAGCCAGGGCTCGGCGACTGTTACGGCAAATGAACTTGCCAACAACGGCTCACTGCTGAGCCAGGGCGCGCTGACGCTCGACGGCCAGCGGCTGACTAACCGCGGCGCGCTGCAGGGCGATACCCTGACGGCGTACCAGAACCATCTCAACAACCAGGGCACCGTGACCGGCGTGCAGGGGCTGACACTTACTGCCCGGCCACAGCCGCGGATGGCCCGTATGCTGCTGGCAGCACCGCCGCGCGAGCTGATCAATGGCGCGAATGGCGCGCTGCTTACCGGCGGCACGCTGCGTATCGATTCCGGCGCGGTGACCAACGCCGGGCGCTGGCAGGGACAAAACATTCTGCTGAACGCGCAGCGCCTCGACCACAGCGGCGCTATCCAGAGCGCTGAAGGTCTGAACATCACGCTTTCCGGCGATCTTAACAGCCTGGCGGGCAGTAAAATCACGGCGCTCGGCACGGCAGCGCTGAACGCGCTCGCCATGACGAACCAGGGCGAATGGGCAGCGAAAAACCTGACGCTCACCGGCAACAGCCTGCGTAACGACGGCGCTATCACGGGCGTCAACGGCCTGACGGCGACGGTCAATAACGATCTCACCCAGACCAGTAACGGCAAACTGTTAACCAGCGGCGCGCTGACGATGGGCGCAGGCGCGGTAAATAACCAGGGCGCGGTGCAGGGCGGCACGCTGGATGTCACCACCGGCGGCCTGATCAACAGCGGTCGGTTGCAGGGCGATAACGGCGTGACGCTCACCGCGCGCGGCTCGCTCACCAACAACGCCGGCGGACAGGTTATCAGCCGCCAGGGCCTCGGCGTCACCACGCCAGTGCTTGTGAACAACGGGCTGATGCAGGGCGGCGCTACTACGCGGGTGGAGGCGACCACGTCTGCGCGCAACGACGGTAAGCTGCTTTCCGGCGGCCAGCTGACGCTCACCACGCCGCAGTTCACCGGCGCGGGCTGGCTGCAGGCGACGAACCTTATTCTGAACGCCGCGAATGCGACCAACAACGGCACCTGGCTTGCGGATCAGGGTACGCTCACCGGCACCACCTTCACCAACCAGGGCATCGCGCAGGGTGGGGCGCTGACGGTCAACTACGGCACGCTTAACAACAACGGCACGCTGCTCGGTAATAACCAACTGACGATCAATGCAAATCAGGTGAACCAGCAGGCGGCGGGTAAACTCTTCTCCGGCGGCGATCTGTCGATTGGCAGCGCGGGGCTGGACGCGGCGGGCCAGCTGGTGGCGCTCGGCAATCTGACCCTTAAGCTCACTCACTCGTTTACCAATAAAAACGCGCTGGCGGCGGGGAAAACGCTCACCGTCACCAGCAATGGCGCCATCGATAACCGCGGCGTGATGCAGGGCCAGGCGGTGAATGTCAGCGCGGGCGGCGCGCTCACCAACAACGGGCAAATCACGACCGACAGCGGCGCGAGCACGCTCAGCGGCAGCAGCGTGGCGCTGAACGGCGCAGGCACGTTACAGGGCGGCGGCGATGTCGCTATTGCGAGCCGCGGCAACATTACCGTGGACGGCTTTACCGGCACCAGCGGCAGCCTGACGCTTACCGCGCCGGGCAGCATCATCAATACCGCGCTGCTCTATGCGGCCAGTAACCTGGCGCTCTATGCCAACAGCATCACCAACCAGCGCGGCGATATTCTCGCGCGCAACAGCCTTTGGATGCAGAAAGACGCGACGGGTAATGCAAATGCGGAAGTGGTGAATACGTCCGGTAATATCGAGACGCAGAACGGCGATATTACGATTAAGACCGGACATTTATTGAATCAAAGGGATGGGTTGAGTGTAAAAGAGTCAACGAATGCAGGCTCTTCTATTGGTGGCGTTGGGGATGCAATTTTATCACTTAATTATAAAACACTGCCTGCTGATACATATGGCTATATAACCTTCGATACAGAAAAAGAAATAGGGATATGTGGAGGTTCTAACGGAGGTTGTTATACAAAGAAAATTACTAATTATAATTATGTTCCTTTCTTCGAATACAGGACAAAAAAATTCTCCGTAAAAGAATCAATTATTGCCGTTGAAAGTAAAGGAGGGGCATCAAGAATCCTGTCGGGAAGAGATGTTTACATATCCAGTAATATTCTTGAAAACCTTGCCAGTGATATTGTGGCTTCGAAAGATATAAAATTGGAAGGTGGTAAACTTAATAATAAGAGCTGGCAATCAGGGAAAACTACTGAATACCTTATTTATCAGCATGCTCTTGCAGGAAATACGGATGTCATTGTAAACAACATTCCGGAAAGCGGTCTTTCTGTTCAAAGCGATAATTTCACACAAGTTAATAAGGACATAACCTATAAGCTCACTGGCAAGACAACCGAAACTGAAAACGGCGAACTTTACCGCGCCGTTATACAAGCCGGTGGTAACGTCACCGCGAATTTTGCCGATAATATCAGTAACACCAGTACCACCGCGAACGCAGGAAAAGTCAGCAACACCATAAACACGCCGTCCCTGAATACTCTGAGCCATCAAAGTATCGGCGGTAGCGTGCAAAAACAGGGTCTGGCGGGTGGCGCGGCGGTCGCGGTCAATTCGCCGGAGTGGAAAGATCAGCTTCAGGGCGCGCTGCAACAGATCAACGGCGGCGGCGCGCTGGAGAACAGCGCAGGCGGCAGCGCGCTCGCTAACCTCTCTGCCACCAAAGCGGGTAAAGCCAGCCTCGGTAACGCTTCTGGCCTTGCCAGCGCAGGCGTAACGGCCACCAGCGTGGCGAATATCACCGGCGGCGCGCTCGCTAACACGCAAAGCAAACCTGTCGATACCAGCGCGTATCCGCTGCCTTCCGGCAACAACGGCTTTTTCGTGGTTTCCGATAACCCGAAAAGCCCGTACCTGATCAACGTTAACCCGAAACTCGATGGCCTGGGCGAGCTCGATCCGGCGCTGTTCGGCGATCTCAACAAACTGCTGGGCGTCCAGCCTGGCACTGCGCCGCATGAAACGCGCGCGAGCTTTACGGATGAAAAACAGTTCCTCGGCTCGTCCTATATGCTCGGGCGGCTCAACCTCAACCCGGAGTATGACTACCGTTTCCTCGGCGATGCCGCGTTCGACACGCGTTACGTCAGCAATACGCTGCTGAACCAGACCGGCAACCGCTATCTCAACGGCGTCGGCTCCGATCTCCAGCAGATGCAGTACCTGATGGACAGCGCCGCCGCGCAGCAAAAATCGCTCGGCCTGCAGTTTGGCGTGGCGCTGACGCGCGATCAAATCGCCTCGCTCGATAAAAGCATTCTCTGGTGGGAGTCCGCCACGGTGAATGGCGAGACGGTGATGATCCCCAAACTCTACCTCTCGCCGAAAGACGTCACGGTTAACAACGGCAGCGTGATCGCCGGCAATAACGTCAGCCTGAAAGGCGGCGACATCACCAACAGCGGCAGCACGCTGCTGGCCAGACAGGATCTCAAACTCGACAGCCAGAACAGCATCAGCAACCTCAACGACGGCCTGATGAAAGCAGGCGGCGGTCTGAGCCTGAGCGCCATTGGCGATATCAATAACATCAGCTCAGCCATCAGCGGGAAAACCGTGGCGCTGGAGAGCACGGGCGGCAGCATCAACAACATCACGCTTGCCGAACAGACGAGCATCGACGCGCGCGGCAAGTACGGCAGCGTCATGCTGAAAGACACCACGCTCGGCAGCACGGCCACTATCAGCGCGCAGGACAGACTGGCCTTACAGGCCGGTAAAAACATCACGCTCACCGGCGCGAACCTGACCTCCGGCGGCGATCTGCTGATGAATGCCTGGGGCGACATCGCGTTAAATGCCAACCAGGTAAACGATGCTTACGGGCAGTCGGGCTTCCGGAATAACACCAATACCAGCCGCTCTTCGGTGACCTACCAGGGCAGCACCCTCAGCGCAGGCGGCAATCTCGGCATCAAAGCCGGTGACAACCTGAGCGTGGCGGCAGGCGATCTCAAGGCAGGCGGCAACGCGGCCCTCGCGGCAGGCGGCGATCTCAACCTCGACGCGCTGCAAACCAGTAAAAACAGCCAGAGCGGCAAGCGCGAAACGCACAGCACCGGGCTTGATCGCACGACCGTCTCCGCGGGCGACAACCTGACGCTGAGCGCGGGCCGGGACATCAACGCGCACGCAGCGGCGCTGGCGGCTGAGAAAAATATCGGCGTTCAGGCCGGACGCGATGTCAACCTGGAGGCACAAGCCACTACCTCGGGCGACAGCTACCGCTCGAAGAAGAAAACCACCATTAACGAGTCCGTGCGTCAGCAGGGCACGGAGCTGGCGAGCGGCAGTAACACGGTCATTGTCGCCGGGCGCGATATGAACGCCGACGCGGCGCAGGCCACGGCGAAGGGCGACATCGGCGTGACGGCGGGGCGCGATATTAACCTCGCGACCGCCACCGAGAGCGATTACCACTACAAAGAGGAAACCAAAACCAAGAAAGGTTTCCTCAAGAAAACCACCACGCACACGGTCTCTGAACAGAGCACCACGCGCGAAGCGGGCACGCTGCTGAGCGGCGATAACGTCACGCTGAAGGCGGGCGAAGATTTGCTCGTCAAAGGCTCGGCGGTGGCTGGCGACGGTAACGTCGCGCTGAGCGCCGGTAAAAACGTGGAGATCGCGGCGGCGACCAACACCGATTCCAACTGGCAGCTCAAGGAGAAGAAAAAGAGCGGCCTGATGGGATCCGGCGGGATCGGCTTTACCATCGGCAGCAGTAAAACGCGCCATGAGCTGAAAGAAAAAGGCACCACCCAGAGCCAGAGCGTCAGCACCGTCGGCTCAACCGGCGGCAACGTCAGCATCACCGCAGGCGAACAGGCGCGCGTCAGCGGCGCCGATCTGGTGGCCGGGAAAAACCTCACACTCACCGGCGACAGCGTCATTATCGAGCCGGGGCATGATAAACGTACCCGCACTGAGACGTTCGAGCAGAAATCCAGCGGCCTGACCGTGGCGCTCTCGGGCGCGGTGGGCGATGCCGTTAATAGCGCCGTCACTACAGCAATGGCCGCCAAAGAGCAGAGCGACAGCCGTCTGGCCGGGCTGCAGGCGACGAAGGCCATCTTGTCTGGCGTACAGGCTAATCAGGCATCGCGTCTTGCTGCGGCATCCAATGACAAAAGTGGTGGCATCGCAGTCAGCGTATCGCTCACTAGTCAAAAATCCAGTTCAAAACAGCAGCAGGAAACGTCGATCGCGAACGGTTCAACCCTCAGCGCCACTGATAACCTCGCAGTCATCGCGAAGGGCAACGGGAAAAGTGCTAACAGCGGCGACATTCTGATTGGCGGCAGCAGGCTTAAAGCTGGCGGCGACGCGATGCTGAATGCCACGAATAATCTGCTTTTGATCGGTGCGGCAAATACAGAGAAAACCACCGGTACAAACAGCAGCAGCGGCGGCGGTATCGGCTTAAGTTTCGGGTTAAATCAGGGCAGCGCGGGCATCAGTATCTTTGCCAACGCCAATGCTTCAAAAGGCAAAGAGAAAGGCAACGGCACCACCTGGAGCGAGACGACGGTTGACAGCGGGGGTACGGCAACGCTCACCAGCGGACGCGATACGACACTTAATGGCGCGCAGGTGAATGGCGAAAAAGTGGTTGCGGATGTGGGCCGTAATCTCACCATCGCCAGCCAGCAGGACAGCAACCGTTACAACAGCAAACAAACCAACGTGAATGCGGGCGGGAGCTTTACCTTCGGCTCTATGACGGGCTCCGGTTATCTCGGCGTAACCCAGGACAAAATGCACAGCACCTTCGACAGTGTGGCGGAGCAAAGTGGCATTTTCGCTGGTAAGCAGGGTTTTGACGTTTCCGTTGGTAATCATACCCAGCTTACCGGCGCCGTGATTGGATCAACGGCCGCCGCGGATAAAAACCGGCTGGAGACCGGCACGCTGGGCTTTACGGATATTGGCAACAAGGCGGATTACAAAGTCAGCCATAAAGGCGGAACGATTGGTGCCGGGACGGGGTCAGGGTCTTTAATAGGGCTGGCGAGCAGCGGGCTTTCCGCTGTCAGCGGGGCGATGCTGTCAGGACTCGGCAGTAGCGGCCATGCCAGCGGTACCACGCAGTCTGCGGTGTCTGAAGGTACAATTGTTATCCGTGATAAAGCTGGCCAGCAACAGGATGTGGCTACGCTGAGCCGCGACGTGGCGAATGCTAACGACACGGTCAGCCCGATCTTTAACAAAGAGAAAGAACAAAAACGCCTGCAAATTGCACAAATGACCGGTGATATCGCCGGGCAGATGAGCAGCATGGTGATGACGGAAGGCGACATCAATGCGCTGAAAGCGGCCCGTGCCGTTCCCGGCAATGCGCATTTAAGCGCGGAAGAACTGAAGCAGACACAGGCGTATCGGGACGCCTTCAGTGAATACGGCACCGGCGGGAAATACCAGCAAATTGCGCAGTCGGCTTCTGCGGCGATAGCAGGTCTGGTCAATGGCGATTACTCAGGTGCTGTCGCAGGTGCCGCTGCGCCTTTCATCGCGACGTTTGTGAAAAATCACACCGACGAAGACAGCGCTCAGCGCATTCTGGCCCACGCGCTGGCGGGCGCTGTGATTGCAAAAGCGCAGGGTAAAGATGCGCTGGCAGGCGCCGCCGGGGCCTCCACCGGTGAACTGACGGCGAAACTGGCGCTCGATCTGTATGGTAAAAAACCGGAACAGCTGGGAGAAAGCGAAAGACAGCTGGTCAGCTCTCTCTCGTCCGTTGCTGCAGGGCTCGCCGGCGCTGCCGTCAGCGACAATACCGCGGGTGTTCAGGCCGCAGCGCAGGCCGGGAAGAATGCGGTTGAGAATAACTTTCTCAGTGATACGGACATAACAACCTTCATCGAAAAGTATGCAAAGGCGAAGACAGAGGCAGAAAAAGCTCAACTGCGTGCAGACCTGAATGATCTTGATATTGAGAAACAGAATCAGGCTTTGGCGATCGTAATACCAGTTCTTGAACAAAAAAATGAATTGGAAAAACTTCGACAGCTTGTTGCTTCACCAGAATGCGGAGAACGGTGCCGACAACTGGCTGAATACTCAATATCTCAGCTCGAACCGGTAGTCAACGATACTGCATTGCACAACAGCAATCTTTTTAAATATGCAACAGCAGGGGTAATACAGCAGCTTATTGGGGGGCTGGGTATAAAATCAGGTAAGCCGACGACCACCCGCCCCGTGGGTGCATCTAGTACTTCGGCTCTTGATGATATTGTTAAAGGTGAAAGCCGCGCCGGGCAGAGGGCTGCGGGAGCCATCAAGTCTCCAAATTCAAATTTACCAAGCGGCTATGAATTAAATGGTAATACAATTACCGGTCCAAGAGGTGGTGTCTATAGCAGTACAGGGAAAGTAGATAGTGCAGGAAATACTATCTATACCAATAATGGCGCCTATTATACCTTTGATAATGGTGCTAAATTTAAAGCATCATCACCTAACTCAGGCTCACAGATTCAGCAGAATTATCAAAAGGGAAAAGAATTTGAAAATTCTATTTACGATAAGATAAAAAGTGATCCAAACTTTAACAGTCCGGCCAGAGAGGTCACACTCGAAACATCAGGTGGAACCAAAGTTAGGATTGATATTATGGCAAAAGATAAGTTGGGTAATATCGTTTGTGTTGAGTGCAAAAGTTCGCCAGTAGCACCATTAACACCTAATCAAAAAAAGGGCTTCCCAGAGTTGGAAAAAGGTGGTGGAACTGTTATTGGAAAAGGTCATCCTGGTTTTGAGGAGGGGGCTAGAATACCACCGACAAAAGTTGATATAGTTAGACCAGAAATACCTAAAAAGTAGGGGCATATATGTCTATAGAAGATGTAAATAAAATTGATCTCTTTACAGTTACAAGTGAAGAGATCTATCCTGCGCAAGCCTTCCTGATTATAACAGATCATTTAGAATGGCCTTTAAACCCCAATGAGCACCTTTTCATGTTGCAGGAGAAAATTAATAGCTATATAGCTGCTGTAGAAAGCGGGGAGGTTAACACTTTATTTCCGGAGTCTCGAGGGAAAGATATCGTCATTAAAATATATTTCCAGCATCGTATTCCTATGGAATGTGTCGATTTTTTAGGTAAGGTAAGTGAAGTACTCTCATCGACTAATATCCAGTTACAATACGAAGAGAGTGAATAACTATAAAGTCTCGGATTACAAAGTGCCCTCTAAACGGAAGCCAGCGAATAGCAGGGCACTTTACACTTATTGTCATAAGTACAGTCGAAAGAGACCGTAGTGAACCCTGGATCAGAAAGCCAGAAGAAAGCGCGCCAGGGAAAGCCTTGATCCATTGGTTCACCTTTGGCCGGTAGGTGCCGGTGACACTTGCAGAAGTGCACAGCATCGGAAGTGGTGCAACGCCGCCAGGTGATTTCTCCGGAGCCATTGCAGGCGCCGCCGGGGCTTCCATCGGTGAAATGACGGCTAAACTGGCGCTCGATCTGTACGGCAAAAAACCGGAACAGCTGGGTGAAGATGAAAGACAGCTGGTCAGTGCGCTCTCGTCCGTTGCCGCAGGGATCGCCGGCGCGGCCGTCAGCGATAATACCGCCAGCGTTCAGACCGCTGCGCAGGCCGGGAAGAATGCGGTTGAGAATAATGCAATTAGTGATATTGTCGAAAACCAATTGTCGGGGATGACGCAAGCTGAGAAATATGCTAAAGCGCAGAACTCTCTTATTCAGACAGTAAAAGAATATAAAAGTAAGCTTTGTATGGGGATAAGTGATGAAGCTTGCTCTAAAAAACTCGATGTACATCGTGATGAGTTGCTTAAAAGCTTTACGGAAGCTGGATTAGATTTCGTTCCCGTAATTGGCACTATAAAAAGTTTTAAAGAAGCAGATGATGCGATTGATTATCTTACCGCTTTAATAAGTCTCATACCTAAAGCTGGTTTTGTTGCCGGTAAGTCTCTAAAAGCTGCGAGAAATGCTCTTAAGAATGGAGATATTGCTGAGGCAACAAAGTTAATACATGAAACTAGCGATAAAGTTAGCATTGTTAAACCTCTTGATGTCGATTCATTCAAGAGATTAAAATCAAAAGAAGTTGTTGGGGACGGGCTTGAGCATGACCACATTCCCTCAATGGGAGCTTTGCGTAGAACAGAAGAGATAAAATTGCTAAGGAAACTGACACCCGCTGAGGATAAAGCTATTTATCAGAATGCTACTGCGGTTGAAGTTCCTAAGGATGTTCATCGTAGCGGGCCTACATATGGCGGAAAAAATACCAAAGATCAGATTGAGACGGATGCATTAGATCTTTGTAGTGCAGTATGTCGAGATACCACCACGTTAAGAGGAAATATGGTGGAAAGAGGATATGATCCTATTGTTGTTGATGAGGTGATTAATAAGATCATCATAAGAAGTAAAAAATCGGAGGTTGTGAAATGATTTTAAAAATTGATTCTTTTGAAAATTTGTTAGGTGTTGATAAAAAAGATGAGTTCTTGATAAAATTTATTGACTCTATTAGCGATGAGCCCGTGATAGACCAAAGTTTCTTAGGCGATAGAATATACTTGCCTTTTTTAAAGGCTGGTTTTTTAATTTTAATTGAAGAGGATAGAGTAACACAAATCACTTTTTATATTGAAGGAGGGGATGGATTTTACAAATGCGCCCTTGAGTTTCCTGACGCTCTTAATGGTGGTAAAGCTAATGTCATGAGTAATTTGGGTATGCCATCAGCAACTGGTGGTGGAATAAATGATAAGTTAATTGGTTATATAAATAAATGGATTAAATATCAGTATAGAGGACATGAGTTGCATCTGGAATATGATGACAAAGATAACCTTGTAAAGATAACTATTACTGAGTGATTTTTTATTTAAAAAATACACACTATTTTTATGGAAGAGTCGTTCTTTATGGAGGGTTCTTTTAATTTAATGCACGCCAGTGATTTTTTAAATATATTATTTTTTTATGATTTGAACATTACAAATGTCTATTATAAACAGAGTTAAATTTATTTCGATCCCCAACCCATGAACCTCCTCCTTATCCGTCATGCCGAAACAGAATGGAACCGCGGCGGACTCATTCAGGGGCATCAGGACAGCGCGCTGACGGCGCGTGGCTTGCAGGAAACCACAGCGCTCCTGATAGCTCTGGCGCACGAATTCCCCTCTGTTGACGCGGTGTACACCTCGCCTGCGGGCCGCGCGCACCATATGGGTAACGCCATCGCGAGCCATTTTCGCTGCCCGCTCTCAGTTGAGCCGCTGTTACAGGAGCAGGCGTTCGGTGATTATGAAGGCATGACGCGGGTGCAGTTGCAGCGTGATAATCCTCTCAGCGCAGAAGCGCTGTTTTCAACTGATGCATTATTTACACCGCCCGGCGGTGAATCGCTCGCGGGCGCCGCGCAGCGTCTGCTGTCTTTTATTCGAAATGATCTTGCCGCAACCCCACACACCACCTGCTTCGTCGTCACGCACGGGCATATCCTTCAGGGCGCGCTGGCTATTCTTAAAGAAGGCACGCCGGATAACTTCCCGCGCTATGCGCAGCCGAACGCCAGCTACGCGCGGTTAACGCTTACGGCGGACCGATGCGACGTCATTCAGTGGGGCATCGCAACCCATTTGCGACACCTGTCACAAACGTGAAAAACCTTCCCGTCCTTAAGTCTTCCTTAAGATTAATCCTATAACTTCACTCTGGATCCTGCCCCTGTCGGGACGTACCGGAGCACACTTTATGCAAAACACTACCTCTGCGCTCAGCAAAGTTCCTGCCGTCACCGCCGCGTTCTGGCTGACGAAAATCGCCGCGACCACGCTGGGTGAAACCGGCGGCGACGCGGTCACGATGTCGATGGATCTCGGTTATCTCACCGGCACGCTCATCTTCGCGGCGATCTTCCTCGCGGCGGTGGTCGTGCAAATTCGTCATGACAGTTTTAATAAGTGGATCTACTGGTTCACGGTGGTCGCCACCACGACGGTCGGCACCACGCTTGCGGATTTCGCCGACCGCTCATTAGGTATCGGTTATCTCGGCGGCACGGTGCTGTTGAGCAGTCTGCTGGTGCTTTCGCTTCTGGTCTGGCGCGTGACATGCGGCACCATTGCCGTGGATTCGGTGAATAACGTGCGTACCGAAAGCTTCTACTGGGTGACGATTATGTTCTCCCAGACGCTCGGCACGGCGCTCGGCGACTGGACGGCAGACAGCGAAGGCTTCGGTTATGACGGCGGCATCCTGCTGTTCGTCGGCGCACTGGCGGTTATCTGGCTGGCGAGCCGCTTTACTTCGATTTCGCGCACCGTGCTGTTCTGGGCGGCGTTTATCCTCACCCGACCGCTCGGCGCGGTGGTGGGCGATTTCCTCGATAAACCCATCGCCAAAGGCGGCCTTGAGCTCAGCCGTTACGGCGCATCCCTTACACTGATTGGTCTTATCCTGGTCTGCCTGTGGGTGTTCCCGCATCGTGCGGCGCTGAAAAAACGCGCGCCGGTATTCTGATTTTTTCCTTCTCACCCGCGGTACCCGCCGCGGGTTCTCCTCTCTGCATTTCCCTTCATAACGGTTACCCTGTGCCGTACACTGTCTCTTAGTACACACGCAGGGAGCTTGCATGACACACTACTGGTGGAAAGATTTACACGATCGTAACGACGCCTGGCTGGGGCTTGCGCTGATGGTAAAGGGCGAAACGCCCGCAGGCCTGGCGCTGGAGATGCTGAGCGGGCATCACGGGCGCATGGCATTACAGCTGCGCGGCGAAACGCTTTTCTGGGCCTCGATGCTGAAAGACTATTCCGGCGTCTGGCTCGTTACCAACCGTGAACATCCCGATCAACTCAATCTATTGCCGCCGGTGCGCTCCGAAGACATTGAAGCCATAAAACGTAAGGGCGACGCCGCCTGGACGGGCGAGTGGTGCCGCTATTTCGCGCGGCAATTGATGGATTCTCCCGCGCCGCTGCTGGCGCCGCGCGACTGGCTGTTACGCCCGATGCTGCCCGCGAAACGCCACTCGTCATACCTGCGCAACACCACGCCCGACATGGACCAGTGGTATTTCAAAACGCCCTCCAGCGCAGGCGACTGGGGTGTGGACTGGGCGCTTTACGGCGAAGATTTTCGCTCGCTCACCGACCCGGAGCACGTCCGGCTGGTGGACTGGTGGTGGGGCGGTCATCTGCTGATGGGCCGTTACCCGATTGACCCGCACGCCGGGCGTCTTAAGTGGTGGCGTAAAAAATGCCGGGAGGGCGAGCTGCCGCCGGTGCTGGTCTGGTATATCGCCGGGCTGGCGTCTTATGTGGTGCTGGATGGCCATTACCGCCTGCACGCCGCGATGGAAGAGGGCATCCCGCCGTCATTCCTGGTGCTGAGCGAATACGCCGAGCGGGAGTTCCCGGTGGACGAGGCGCAGCGCGAGCGGGTGCAGCGGGCGCTGGCGTTACAGCAGGCGAACAATCCGGGCTGCAATATCGATGGCATTAACCAGACGTTAATTAATCTGTGGGACCGGCGTTACCTTTACGCCGAAACGCACAGCCGCGCCACGCTTGGCAATGGCGAAGGCTGGGCGCGTGAGGTCACGGCTTACCTGCGCCGCCACGGGCAGACGGCGTATCTGGAGAATGTCCTGAACGGCACGGAAAACCCGGTTGATGACGCCGGGTAATGGCTTACCATGCGTGCCAGTCGCCGCGAGTCAGGGTGTACAGCAGGCTCGGCGGCGCGTTATCGACGTCATGGATCTCACGCACGTAGCGCAACCCTGCGTGGGTCAGCACTTTGCGCGACGCCAGGTGATTGCTGCGCACTACCGCAGAGACTGCCTCAAGCGCCAGATCTTCAAACCCATAGCGAACGGCGAAGCGGGCGAACTCTGTCGCCAGCCCCTGTCCCCACGCCTGCGTCGCAAAACGGTAGCCGAGATTATTAATCTCCATGTCCGCATAACGGCGGATGCTCAGCCCGCCAAAACCGATGGTCTCATCGGGCGCGGTGGTTAACGTGATGCGCCAGTTCCCAAAACCATAAGCCTGCCAGTGCGTCAGCCAGCGATCCATCACACCTTCCGCGTGCGCGCGGTTGGGGTATGGCCCCGCCGGGTTAAACGTATTGGTCGCCGGATCGCCGTAAATCCGGAATAAATCGTCCACATCTGTCTCTGTGATCGGCCGCAGCCGCAGACGCGCCGTCTCTGCAAACATAAGTATTTCCTCATAATTGCGTTGCCTCTGTTATAGCGCAGATGCGGGTACAGAACGACTTCCCCTCCGCCAGGAGCACAAAGCATGACGCCGGAAGGCGATTTGACAGCTGAATAATCCGCCAGTTTGGTTTTACGCAGACGAATTGGCGACGAGGATTAAGTCTCTGAACGTTCGTTAAAAAATGGTTTATGGTTAAAGCGTTAAGAGAATATATCGGGCTTACACAGTGACGCGCCGCTACCGGCCTCCTGTATTTACACGTGTCGCAGGGCGATCACGACAAAAGGAAGAGTAATGAGTGCGGAAGTCACCCTGCCCGTCGGGCAGCAGAACAGGAATATTTTTCGGCTGGCGACGGCCCAGGCGCTCGCGGGCGCGAACTCGGTGGTGTTTTACGCGACCGGTGCGATTGTCGGCGACGCGATGGCGCCGGATCAGGCGCTGGCAACGCTGCCGCTGACGATTTTCGTTGTCGGGATGGCCGCGCTGATCCTGCCTTTTGGCGTGCTTGCCCGCCGTTATGGCCGCCGCGCGGCGTTTATGGCGGGCACCAGTACGGGCGTGCTGACCGGACTGACGGCGGCTCTGGCCGTGGTGACAGGCTCCTTCTGGCTCTTTTGCATCGCCGGGTTTATGAGCGGCGCGTATGCCGCCGTCGCGGTTTCATTTCGCTTTGCGGCCACCGATGGCGTGGCGCGCGAACGGCGAGCCAGGGCGCTGTCGCTGGTGATGGGCGGCGGTGTGGCGGCAGGCATTGTCGGGCCGATGCTGGTCAACGGCACGATGGATCTCTGGCCGCCCTATACATTTGCCGCCACTTACCTTGCGCAGGCGCTGGTGGCGGCGGTGTCCGCAGTGGTGCTCTGGGGCGTAAAAGCGCCCGATCCGATCGCGCCGGAACATCAGGGACGCGGCCGACCGCTTCGTGACATCGTGCGCCAGCCGGGCTTCAGCCGCACCGTGTTCAGCGGCGCGGTGGCGTATATGGTGATGAATTTTCTGATGACGGCCACGCCGCTGTCGATGCATATGCACGGCCTTTCACTACAGGACGCGAACCTGGGCATCCAGTGGCACGTCATTGCTATGTATGCGCCGGGCTTCTTTACGGGCCGGCTCATTACGCGTTTTGGCGCCACGCGTATCGCCGCGGTGGGGCTTGCGATCTCGGCGCTTTCTGTCGCGGCGGGCCTTGCCGGAACGGCGGTCGGGCATTACTGGCTGCTGCTGATTTTGCTTGGCATCGGCTGGAACCTCGGTTTTACCGGCGCGTCGGCGCAAATCCTCGACTATCACCGCCCGGAAGAAAAAAACCGTGTGCAGTCGCTGAATGATTTTGTAGTGTTTGGCGTGATGATCGTGGGTTCGTTCTCTTCCGGCGCGCTGCTGACGCTGGTGGGCTGGAACGCCGTGCTGTGGTGCTCGCTGGTGCCGCTGGTCGCCGCCATGATGGCGCTGCTGGCCGAAAAACGGCGTGCGGCGGCGTCATTAAACCGTTAATTAACGTAGCGTCACTACGCTCATGCTTTATTGCGCCAGGCGACGAATAGCTGGCGCAAGGCGCTTTTTCAGCCGACAATACTTATTTCAAAGGGATCGATTGAGATGAAACTGAGCGCGCTTTTTATCGCCTCTTTGTTGATGGCGGGCTCTGCCAGCGCCAGCCAGGCTGTTCCCGTGGCGCTGAAAGATGGCCCGAATACGCTCGATATTAATCAGGATGGCGCGAACGATCTTATTTTCAGCGCCACCTATGACAATAATACCTCCCACCCCAGCAGCACGCTCACGGTTTATATTCAGAAAGACCACGCCTGGCTGATTGTCCCGGTGCCGGATGACGATGGCTTTACCTGGAGCGATTTTCGGCTTTCCGCCTCAACCACGAAAATCAGCGGCTATGAACCGTATCAGGTTAACCATATTTTCTATCTGGTCCGGGCGGTGAAAATCGCGGAGTCCTCAGAAAGTACTGATTTAACCGATGCCACGAAAGTGAAGTTCACGCGCTACCGGATAGCCAGCAACAGCACCGATCCGGGCGTCGCGGCCTTTTTCTGGCAGCCGTCCGGCAGTTACGTGACGGACGTTGCTTACAGCGATGTGGATGACGCCTTTCGCACGCTCAATATGGATAAGTTTCTGTGAGGCAGATGATGGACACGGCTTTAGGTGTCGTCTGCTCATCCCATAATACGTGGCCTGTGACGTAGGTACATTACCGAGACCCGACATGACCCGCACACAACGGCTTTTAGAACTGCTCCAGCTTCTGCGATCCCACCGTTACCCGGTGACGGCGGCGACGCTCGCGGAACGACTTGATGTCAGCGTGCGCAGTATTTATCGCGATATCGAGACCCTCAAAATGCAGGGTGTTGAAATTGAAGGCAGCGCAGGGATTGGCTACATCCTGCAATCCGATTATCACCTGCCGCCGTTGATGTTCGATGCGCATGAGGTTGACGCGCTGATGCTCGGCCTGCACTGGGTAATGCGCCATACCGACCCGCAACTGGAGGCTGCGGCCCGTAACGCGGTGGCGAAGATTCACGCCATTCTTCCGGAGAATCTCGCGCAGCATATCCGCTACCCGTCGCTGATGGTGCCGCCCCCCGGCAATGACAGCAGCCTGCGATTTCTGGCGGATATCCGCCAGGCTATCCATCAGCGCAGAAAGCTTGAGCTGGTCTATACCGATAAAGACGGCGCCGCGTCGTCGCGCCTGGTATGGCCGATTGCGCTGGGTTTTTTTGACGCGGTCAGGATGCTGGCGTGCTGGTGCGAGCTGCGCCAGGCGTTCCGCCATTTTCGTATCGATCGGATGCAACGGGTCACCATCAGCGAGCAATCGTGCCCGCAATCGCGCTATAAACTGCTGAAAGAGTGGAAAAACGCGGAAGGGATTGAGCAGGCAAAAACCTACTGACAAAAACTGTCACCGCTGGCTGTTACTGTCATGGCTCACCACACAAGGAGAGCCAAATGATCACTGCCGATATGTCTATTCTCTATGTTGAGAACGTCCTTAAGAGCGCTGCATTTTATTCCACGCTGCTCGGCTGCGAGCCGGTTGAGAAACAGCCTACATTCGCGTTATTCGTGCTGGAGAACGGTTTTAAACTGGGGCTGTGGTCCTGCTATACCGTTGAGCCGGTGGTGAATCAGCGTGCGCCGGTGCCATCGGGGGAAATCGTCTTTAAGGTACAGACGCGGGACGAGGTCGAACATTTTTATATGCTCTGGTGCATGGAGCGTCAGGCGACGGCTCTCCAGAGCCCGGTGGAGCTTGATTTCGGTTACACCTTTGCGGCGATGGACCCGGACGGTCACCGTCTGCGTGTCTGTTATCTTAATCCGGAGCGGTAACGGATGCTGCAAGGAAAACGGGCGCACACCCGTTTTCCTGCATTCATGCACCCGTCAGAAAATGGTTCTGCCGAGCGGGATAATATCGCACCACTGTTTTTTATAGCTCCAGAATTCTTTATAAATCCCCAGCGAAAAGCGCATCGTCTTTTTTTCTCTGGCGCACAGCGCACGGGCATTGCTGGTATTAAGCCATAACAAAATACTGCCCAGATTCAACGTGGTGTACTGCGGATCGTAGCCGCCGTTAATATCATCGAAATAGATCCACTCAGGACTGCTGCACATAAAAATAATATCGAACGCGCACGGGCGTGCATTGAGAAACAGCACGCTGCCAAAAATCAGGTGCCGCAGCGCGTCAAAGGTGCGGACCAGATCGTCATATTTAAAGCAGTAAATTTTTCCCTGCCAGCGCAGGGTGAAAAGCTCGATATATATCGCTGCTAACTCTTCTGAGGAAAAATGGCTCGCGTCACGCACCACACCACCCATGGCGCAGAATTTCTCAAACTCCTTGCGGCGCTTTTTCTCGGAGGTTTTCGAGATATTTTCTTTGATCCGGGCGACGTTGTGCTTAAGACGCCCGGAGAAGATCGTATTAACAAACGCGCCTTTATGTTGCGGTGAGAGCCGTTTGTTGGTCACTGGCAGGTAGCTGCGTTTACCGGCGCGCAGCGGGAATAACACATCATCAAAAACCACAGGATACTGCCGGTGTTGCAGGCTGCACTTCCCGTTAACGGAAAAGCAGGCGCCTGCGTCGTCGTCACCCTCTTTAAGCGCGAAATAACGCAGCGTCAGATTCTGCTCACAGCTTAAAAATTGCAGCACATCCGGGTGACAGCAAACTGAGCCGCCAAATTGCTCATAAATACGCGCGTAACGGGCCGCGTCGCAGGGTTGCCAGCCTGCCAGATTACCGACGAAATTTTTAAACTGCATAGTGCCGCACCTGTATAAAACTGTTGTGAAAACCCACTAAGTCGGCCGGAAAAAGACACGCAGGCGTAAAATATTCGCTATTGTCCACTCGCACCGTTAAGAGAACATTAAGCTCGCGTGCAGCGTCACCTGTGTCTGATAGGCGGTTGTGCAAGTGCCATCAGAAGGTGTATGTCACTGCCAGCGCGGTGGTCGTCTGGTTACGGGTATACACAATCGGGCTGTTGTCGGCTTTATCAGCAAGCCAGGTGTAACCGGCGCTCAGGGTCGCGCCCCAGTGCGTATCAAACTGGTGACTCCAGCTCAGGTTATTGCTGACGCCATAAAACCCGCCACTGGTGCGGTAAGGGGTATAACCAGAGCGTGCGCTCTGCTGTGCATCGACTCCGTAAAAAGTATTGAGGTAGCGGCTGTCGCCGAAGAGGGCTGCCGACTCCAGTGCCAGCGTGTCGGCCTCGCTCTGGAAGGGCACCAGCGTGAACGATGTCTGATACTGCAAGCCCTGGCTGTCGGTGAGCGGCAGTTTCGCCTGGCCTTCCAGCGTCAGCCACGGCGTGACCGACCAGCCGATCGCGAGGCGGGTATTCAGCGCGGTTTTGATGTTGCCCATGCCTTTAAGCGAATCCGCACCCTCGCGCCAGGCGCTGTTTTTCTCCCCGCGCCCCAGGCTCACGCCCAGTGAATGTTCAAACCACAGCCCGTTGTCGGTTTGCAGATCGTATCCGAGCCCCTTTTCCGTATCGAAAAAGAATGCGCCATGCCTCGCCTGCACGACGGGAACTCCAGACCACGTATTATGATCGTCACCGCTGTAGCGGGGCGCATACTCTGCGGCTGCGCCCACCGTCAGGCTGTCCGGCGGAGGCTCCTGTGCGATGGCAATACCTGGCAACAGGATGAGCATGGACAGCGCCCGGTTTCGTATTATCATCGTGTCTCCTTTTGGACGAGAGAATGTATGGCTGAACGGCTGGCTACCGTGTTCGACGCGCATTCTGGGCCACTCATATCAATGAACGGTCAGGAAACTGTTAAGAAACTGTCAAGGTGAACAGATGACAACCAAAAGGGTACTTGTGATTGAGGATGACGCCGATGCCGCCAGCGTACTGGAGGCCTATCTGCGGCGTGAAAATTACGACGTGGCGATCGCGGGAGATGGCCGCAGCGGGCTTGAAAAAGCGCAACGCTGGAAACCGGATCTGATGCTGCTGGATGTGATGCTGCCTGTCATGAACGGCACCGAAGTGCTGGCGACCCTGCGGCGCAGCAGCGATGTTCCGGTGATCATGGTCACGGCCATGGGCGATACGCCCGATCGCATCGGCGCGCTGCGCTACGGGGCCGATGATTATGTGGTGAAGCCTTATCATCCTGGCGAAGTGGTCGCGCGCGCGCAGGCGGTGCTGCGTCGGAGTTGCAAAGCACCGGTGCAGGACGAGATACTGCGCTGGGAAACGCTCACCGTGGATACAGTCGCTATCACCGCGACGACAGACCGGGACGGCGTGACCACATACCTCGAGCTCACTCCCACCGAATTTTCTTTGCTTACCGAGCTGATGCGCCATCCCACGCGTCCTTTTTCCCGTCAGTACCTGCTTGAGCGCTGCCTGCCGGAGAGTGAGGCGCTGGAGCGCGTTGTCGACACGCACATCTATAACCTGCGCAAAAAGCTTGAGAATAGCGGCCTGCGCGGGGTGCTGGTCAATGTGCGCGGTATCGGTTACCGGTTTCGCCAGCCATGAATAACCATCATCAGTCTCTCTGGCGCTGGATCTGCGGGCGCATAATTTCGCTCGCCGTCGGGACAGTTATCGTTATCGCCGTCTGCATGTGGCTGCGCTTCGCGGTGCAGAATTACTGGAATCTGCACAGGATGCCGCCCGCGCTGCGTGACGAATTTCTCCGGCTGGTGGATAACCCGCAGGCCGATCCGGCGCGTTTTCATTACATCGTGGATACCTGGTGGGGGCTGAATTACTCCACGCCCTCCATTGCCTCCGGCGACTGGCTCCTGCTTAGCGTGCTGGTGCTGGTCATGATCCCATTCATCGTTTTTATGGGTCTGAAATACGCCCGCCCGCTGTCGGCTCAGTTCAGTCAGTTGCGGGAGGCGGCAGAAGAGGTGACGCAGGGCGAATTCGGTCGTCAGGCGGAGCTTGTCAGGGAAGCGCCTGCGGAAATGGTGCGTTTTGCGAGTGATTTCAATGATATGACCCGCCAGCTCGCGCGGTATGAAAAAGAGCTGCGCGCCTCCCACGTGGCGATGGCCCATGAGCTGCGCTCGCCGCTTACCGCCGCGATGGGCCGCCTGCAGGGGATGCTGGACGGCGTTTTTCCGTCCGATCCTCAGCAGCTGGCGATGGTGATGAAGCAGCTTCAGTTGCTGAACCGTCTGACGGATGAGCTGCATCTCTTGTCGCTCGCCGATGCAGGGCAGTTGATCCTCGCTCGTGAAGCGATAAGCCTTGATGAACTGTTGCGCGAGCGCGCCGCCTGGCTGAAGCCGCAGGCTGACGCTGCAGGCATCAGCGTGATTATCCATGCCGCACCGGCGTCGCCGCTGTACGCCGATCCGCTGCGTCTCGGGCAGGTCTTTACCATATTGATGGAAAACACGCTGCGCTATGGCAAACCTGGCGGGCGGCTCGATATTCGGCTGCACCCTACGGCAGAAGGCTACCGGATCGATTTTCAGGATGACGGGCCCGGCGTCGCGGAAAGTTTTCTGCCGGTAATGTTTGAGCGTTTTACCCGCGCGGAGACCTCTCGCGCCCGCCATTCTGGCGGCAGCGGGCTGGGGCTTTCTATCGCCCGAGCAATCTGCCAGGCCCACGGCGGCGATATCCAGGCGGCACTGCCGGAAGGGGGCGGCTTAAGGATCGGCGTGACGCTGCCCACTGTCGATGCCAGCCAATAAAAATTGCTGGCTTGATGGTTTCTTGACGCAAAAACGAACGAATCTCGACGCAACCACGCTGAAATGACGCTGATTTCCTGAAGGAGCGGCGTCATGTCTGAAGCATTCACCGATTATTTTCGTCATTGCGTGCAGCATCTTTTCCATGCGGCGCGTGCTTTTTCTTTCTTTGCCCTGCTGCCCGTTGTGGTACTGGCTGCGATCCTGCCACTCTTAACAGGCTGTGGCGACAATCATCAGACCGACCGGCCCGCGCCGCCACGTCCGGTGCGGTATCTGGTCATCACAGCTTCCTCGCCTGCGGCGCACGCTGACCTGCGCACAGGCGAGATCCGCGCCCATGACGAAACCACCCTGAGCTTTCGTACCGATGGCAGACTCGCCAGCCGCGAAGTGGACATAGGTGCCACGGTTCACGCGGGGCAGTTGCTTGCCACGCTTGAGCGCGCCACCAGCGAAAACCAGCAGGCCAGCGCTGAGGCGGAGCGCCAGGGCGCGCAGGCGGCGGAGCGGGTGGCAGCGCTGAATCTTAAGCGTATGCAGAAGCTAATGCCGTCCGGCGCTATCGCCCAAAGCCAGCTCGACAGCGTGCAGGCGGACTGGCAGAGCGCCGTTGCGCGGCTGAAAAGCAGCGAGGCCGCGTTGCGTAACGCGCGTGAGAGCCTTGGCTGGACGCAACTGGCGGCGCCTGCCGACGGCGTGATTACCAGCGTCAGCGCGTCGGCCGGGCAGGTGGTAAGCGCCGGGCAGAGCATCTTCACACTCGCTACCAGCCACGCGCGCGACGTCGTGCTGGATGTCAGCGATCCGCAGCGGTTTTCGCGCGCGATGCAGGCCCGGTGGCAAGTCGCCTCACTCACGGAGCCCGCCATCACTGCGACCGCCGTGCTGCGGGACATCAGTCCGCAGGCCGACCCGCAGACGCGCACCTGGCGAGTGCGGCTGATGTTAACGGATCCCCCTGACGCTATGGCGCTCGGCGCGAGCGTCACGGTAGCGCTCCCGCAAACGCAGACGCCGGGTTTTACGGTGCCCGCTTGCGCGCTCACCCGCCAGAATGGTCATCCGACGCTCTTTATCATCGATGCGCAACAGAGGGCGCAGCCGCGGCCAGTAACTATCGCGGAGTACACCTCAGAAAGTGTCATCATCGCAGGCGGCGTGCGTCCTGGCGATAAAGTGATTGTGGCGGGCGTCAGTAAATTGCGCGCCGGTGAAAAGGTCATCCCTGGCGAGGCGATGTAAATGAAACCGACCTTTAATCTCTCGGCGTGGGCGCTGGCGCACCAGCAACTGGTGAGTTTTTTTATGCTGCTGATTATCGCGACAGGCGTGCTCTGTTACGAACAACTGCCGCGTAATGAAGATCCGGCTTTTACCATTAAAACCGCGGTTGTCTCGGCACGCTGGCCTGGCGCGTCGGTGACTGACACGACAAATCTTGTCACGGATACGCTGGAGAAAAAGCTTCAGGAGATCCCCTGGCTTGATAACCTCGAAAGTGAAACCCGCGCCGGTACCTCTGTGATCAACGTCAACCTGCGCGACGACACGCCGCCGCAGGCGGTGCCGGGCATATGGAACACGCTTCGCAACCGCATGCAGGATATCGCTTCGTCGCTGCCGCAAGGCGTGCAGGGGCCCGTGGTAAATGATGAGTTTGACGACACCTTCGGCACGATTTATGGCTTTACCGCTGAAGGCTATTCCCTGCAGGCGTTGCGCGAGCGGGTGGAGGCTATCCGGCGTGAGCTGATGTCGTTAAATGACGTGGGCAAAATTACGCTGCTCGGCGAGCCGCAGGAGCAGATGGTTATCGCCTTTTCTCCCCGCAAGCTCGCCGGGATGGGGCTTGATATAACGCAGGTGAGTGACGCTCTGAAGGCGCAGAATGCCGTCGAGCCCGCCGGAACGCTGCGCGCCGCAGGAGATAACATCGCGATCCGCGTCAGCGGCGCGCTCACCTCGGAGCAGAGCCTGCGCGCCGTGACGCTGCATATCAGTGGCCGCTACATTCCGCTGACCGATATCGCCACCGTGAGTCGCCAGCCTGCCGAGCCGCCTGTGCCGCCTGTGCCGCAGTTTCGCGTGAACGGACAGCCTGCCATCGGGCTTGCGATTTCGATGGCACCCACTGGCAATATGCTGGATTTTGGCCAGGCGCTGAACGCGCGCATGGCGCAGAGCGCGGCGCAATTGCCGCACGGCATCGAGATGGTGAAAGTGGCCGATCAGTCCACTGTCGTGAGCGAGGCGGTAAGCGGCTTTGTCCATGTGCTGATGGAGGCAGTGCTGATTGTTCTCGCGGTGTCATTTGTGTCGCTCGGCATGCGCGCCGGTCTGGTGGTGGCCGCCGCCATTCCGCTGGTGCTGGCGATGACGTTCGCAGGCATGATGCTGGCGGGCATCGGGCTACAGCGCATTTCACTCGGCGCGCTGATTATCGCCCTTGGTCTGCTGGTGGACGATGCCATGATCGCTGTCGAAACTATGGTGGCGCGGCTGGAGGCGGGCGATTCTCGTCAACGCGCGGCGACCTGGGCTTTCAAAACCACGGCGTTTCCGATGCTCACCGGCACGCTGGTGATGATTGCGGGATTTATTCCGGTTGGTTTTGCCGCCTCCAGCGCCGGGGAATATTGTTACTCGCTGTTCGTCGTGGTGACAATCTCGCTGCTCTGTTCATGGGTGGTGGCGATCCTGTTTTCGCCACTGACCGGCACATGGCTGCTGCCCGCACAGATCAAACGTCATCACAACGAACCGGGCTGGCTGGCGCGCGGTTATCACAGAATTCTGCAACAGGCGTTGCGCCACCGGCTTGTGACAATAGGCGGCGCGCTGTTCGCGCTGGGGTTGTCGTTCTGGGGCACCACATTTATGCAGGGGGAGTTTTTCCCGGCCTCCGATCGCCCGGAACTCCTGGTGACCCTTTCGCTGCCCGCCAGCGCGTCACAGACGCAGACGCAAAACCAGGTGGAACGCCTGGAGCGTGCGCTACGCGGCAACACGAATATCGATCGTTATTCGGCGTATGTGGGCACCGGCGCGGTGCGGTTTTATCTGCCGATGGAGATCCTTCAGGACAATGAAAACACGGCGCAGCTGGTCGTTGTGGCAAAAGATCTTCAGGCGCGCGATCGCCTGCGTCGCCAGCTCGACACCCTGATGGCGACGCAGTTCAGCGATATCACCACCCGCGTATCGCCGCTGGAGCTTGGTCCACCGGTCGGCTGGCCGCTGAAATATCGCGTCAGCGGGCCGGACTATGCGCAGGTACAACGCCTCGCGCGGGCGCTTGCCGGTACGCTTGGCACATCGCCGCTGACGCGTGAAGTGAACCTGACGGCGGGCGAGCCGGAGAGGGTCATTACGCTTGAAGTCAACCAGACGGCGGCACGCGCCGTGGGCGTCTCCTCGCAGAGCCTGGCACAGTTACTGAACACGGTCTGGTCCGGCGCGACGGTCACCACGGTGCGCGATAACGACCGACTGGTGGATGTTGTGCTGCGAGGCAATAATGCGGAACGGCGCGACATTGCCACGCTTTCTGCGCTGAGGGTGCCGACCGCGAGCGGCGGTAAAGTGCCGCTCAGCGAGGTGGCAACCCCCGTCTGGGGGCTGGACGATCCGGTTATCTGGCGTCATCAGCGGCTGCCGTTTATCACCGTGCAGACCGATCTGGCACCGGGGCTTCGCGCTGAAGCTGCGGCTTTGGGACTGCGGCCTGTCATTGACGCATTTCGCGCGCGGGTGCCTGCGGGTTATCGCATCGAAGAGGCGGGCGCGGTGGCGGAATCAGATAAGGGCAACCGCTCGGTGTATCGCATGTTGCCGGTAACGCTCATCGTCATGCTGGTGCTACTGATGATTCAGCTACGCCGCTTTTCACGCATGTTGCTGGCGCTGCTGATGGCCCCGTTCGGGCTACCGGGCGTGGTACTGGCGATGCTGCCCACCGGCACGCCGCTGGGGTTTGTCGCGCTGCTTGGGATTATCGCGCTGGCCGGAATGATCATCCGCAACGCGGTTATTCTGATAACGGAGGTCGACGGCAACCTGCAACAGGGTATGGACGTCAACGCGGCGATTACCACCGCCGCACAGCACCGCGCCCGGCCCATTATGCTGACGGCCTGTGCGGCGATCCTCGGCATGATCCCGATTTCGCATCAGGTATTCTGGGGACCGATGGCATTCGCGATTATCGGTGGGCTTATCGTCGCGACGCTGGTGACGCTGACCGTCTTGCCCGCGGCGTTCAGCCTGCTGCTTCAGCCGCGCCGGGGCCGCGCGTCAGAGTAGCGTGGTTTTTAAACCGAGCACCTGCCAGTCACCGTGGCGTTTCACCCAGGTGCGGAAATGGTGAAAACGGCCATTTAGCGGCGCACCGGCGTAAGTGCCCGTGATGGCCACGCAGGTATCGACAATAATGCAGTGGTCGCTCTCCTGCGCCTGAAAGGATTCACGTTCAATCGCCTCAATGGTGATGGCGCCGCTGGCATGGAGCCCGATATCCTCAGTTTTCGTTACGCGCTGACCGGCGTGATTCACAAACAGCAGATCGTCGGCGATTAACGCCGTAAGCGCCGTCACGTCAGAATTTTTCATGGCGATAAAAAGCGTATCTTCGAGTTGTAGCGGCAGGTTCATGGTGTTTTCCCTCTGTAATGAGGCCACACTATCAGCCTGCGCCTGGCTGTAAACCCGTTGAAATTTGTAGGCGACTGCCTTCAGCGCGCCGCCATCATCTCCAGCAGCAGTTCCCGCGGGTAGATGGTGTCGGTCGTGTTAGTAAGGGCTTCTGCTGACCACCAGCGGTGATCGTGAATGACGCGCTTTTCATTCGCGCTCCAGCCTGAGAAGTCCGTCTCTTCGCGGTCAACGTGAATCATAAAAAAGCGCTCGTCGGCCAGCACCGTTTCGCCATTCGGCAGCAGCATCGTAAAGGTGCGCTGCGCCACTTCAGGCCCAGCGGAGGCCCGCACGATGCCTGTCTCTTCCCGTAGCTCGCGTAGTGCCGCCTCTGAGAATGACTCGCCGTCTTCGACGCCGCCGCCCGGCGTCGCCCAGTAAGAGCGGCCAGCAAGCGCGTCGTCGCGGTGGGTAAAGCGAAACAGCAATAAGCGGTGATCGGGGCTCATAATCAGCAATCGTGACGCGGGGCGTGTACGCATGACGGGGCCTTATCCTGGAGAATAATCAACGCCGTTGCATATGCAGAAGCGGGTAAGGTTGTCCTTCGCCATCCAGCGGTGAGCGACCCGTATGGACAAACCCCATATGTTCATAGAAAGCGATGGCTGACGGGTTTTGCTCATTGACATCCACAAAGCGTGCACCCTGCTGCTCGCAGGCGAAGGTCAGTAACGCTTTTTCGATGCCACGACCAAACACCTGCGGTTCGACAAACAGCATCTCGATTTTTTCATCCAGCACGCCGACAAAACCAGCGCATTTACCGTTTTCCTTCTGCCAGCACCAGACAGGTAGCGCAGGCAAATACATTTCCTGAACGCAGACTCTGAGACGCGCTATTTCCGCCTCGCAAAGAAAGGTGTGGGTGTGGCGCACGGCGCGTTCCCAGATATCTGCTAACGCCGGGAAGTGTCGTGCGTGGGCGCGGGTAATCATCTTGTCATCCTTTTCGTTTACTGTGCCGGGCCGAGTATACCGAAAAGCGCGCCTGAATTTTCCTGAACCCTTAATATTGGCAGCCACGGGCGCTACACCTGTCACCGTGGCGCGGTCGGCTGGCTTGTCGCGGAGTGCGGCGGCGTCGCGTTTAAAGACGTGCTGACGATTTTCCTGCGCGAACAGCCTCAGTAATCGGGCCGCCCCAGGGGGCGGCGACAGGTTCACCGAGGTTATTCAGCGGCTCCGGTTTCCGCCTCAGTCGTCACCCGTTTGCCGATATCTTTCAGCTGTGAATATTTCTCCAGCAGTTGCGGCGCGTCATCCAGGCTTGTGACGAACATCCACATATACGTCATCACCGAATAGATGTGGCCGGCGTTGATCGCGGCTGACTGCGTCATCATCACCACCGTAAAGCTGAACAGCAGCGCGGCCAGTACGCCGATGGTGAAATATCCCATCGCTTCACGATCGGAAAGCGTGATGCGCAGTCTCGCCAGCACCTGGTAATGCCGTTGCAGGGCGCGCGGCGCGGCGTGCGTCACCATATCGATCTCTTTTTCAAGGCGGTTATTGAGCCTGCCGTACAGCGCCTCATTGCGACGGGTGAACCGCGTCAGAAAACAGGCCAGCACGGCCAGGATGCCCAGACACGCCATTCCCGTCCAGAACTCAATCAGCAGCAGCATCACGGCGGCGCCGGCCATGGACGCCACCGAGGTAATCAGCGTCGGCAGATGCAGCTCGAAAAAATCAACAAACTCTCTGGAGAGCGCGACCCGCGCCGCAATCGTCGAATGATTGAGGCTTTTCTGCCGCTGCGCCAGCACCACCGAGACGGCGAGGCCCGCATAAATGCGCGCGAACGTGCGCGTATCGACACTGCGCCGCGTCGCGCCCAGCAGCCAGATAAACAGCACCATCAGCCCGTAGAGCATCGCGTTCCAGACGTTGCCCGCCAGAATCGCGTTAATGCAGATCCCCGCCAGCACCGGATAGAGCAGATACGTGACGTTCTCCGCAATCACCAGGAAGAAGGTGAAAAAGAGTTTCTTGCGGTGGCGTCGCGCCAGCGTTTTCAGCGTCGCGGCGGCGCTGGAGGGGGGAAGGGCGGTCGGGATATTTACGCTGTGCGTCTTCATGATTTCTGATAATCTTCAGTTAGAGCAGTTGCTCAAGTGGGGTGGGATGCTATTTGAGCAACTGCTCAAAGTCAATCAGAGAAAAGCAGAGCGGGCTTTTGTGAAAGAAAAAATCATTAATGCGGCAATCGCCTTGTTCATTGAACAGGGCATCGAAAATGTCAAAACGCGCGATCTGACGGAACACCTGGGGATTTCGCGCAGCCATATCTATCACTATTTCAAAAACTGGCAGGCGCTGTGCGTGGAGTCGATTTCCACGTTTCTTGAGAATGAACTGAACGAATTTGTTATGCGGACGGCATCGCTGCCCGCCCGGGAAAGGCTGAAAGTGTTTATCGAAGGGGTGATTTCCACCACGCCGGACCCGACCGCGAAGCTGTACGGCTCGCTGTGGCAGCTGGCGGCCCACAATGCTGAGTATGCACAGTTAATGGAATCGATACTCGCGCGCTGGCATGACGCGCTGGTGGCTATTCTCACCGCGGGCGCGCAGGAAGGCGTGTTTCGCCACCTCAACGCCGCGCGTTTCGCAAGACAGCTGGACGCGATGCTGTTCGGCTACAGCGATCATCTCTACACGCTGCCTTCTGATGCGGCGCTCCGCCAGGCGCAGGAGGATATTGATGACTTTATCGGGCAGAATTTGCTGGTGTAGCGGTGCTGGTCGCTTTCCATAAGCGGGCCTGAGGATTGTGAAAATTCAGTAAACATACCCTTTCACACTCAGGCCTTTGTCACAAAACGGAAAACTCATTGTCCGTCTTTTCTGTGCGGCTTCATTCCGGCGATAATTGTTAAATCTTTGTATACAAAAGCGCTATGACAACAGAGCGCAGCATTAATGCGTGAAACGCATCGGCCAATGCGTTTATTACGCTTATTAAGTCGTTATTTCTGTTCCAGTCTTCAGAAAGAGGCGCAATCACAAGCGTCAATGACAAATGGAGACATCAATGCATTCCGCTACCTCACCTGTAAACACCCGTTCCCGGATCGGCGCTATTTTGCGCGTCACGTCCGGCAACTTTCTGGAGCAGTTTGATTTTTTCCTGTTCGGCTTTTATGCCACCTATATCGCGCACACGTTCTTCCCGGCGAGCAGCGAATTCGCCTCGCTGATGATGACGTTTGCGGTGTTTGGCGCAGGCTTTCTGATGCGCCCCATCGGCGCGATCGTGCTGGGCGCGTACATCGATAAAGTGGGCCGCCGCAAAGGGCTGATCATGACGCTCTCCATTATGGCGGCGGGCACCTTTCTGATTGTGCTGATCCCGTCTTATGAGGTCATCGGGCTGTGGGCGCCGCTGTTCGTGCTGATTGGTCGCCTGTTGCAGGGCTTTTCAGCGGGTGCCGAGCTTGGCGGCGTGTCGGTGTATCTCGCGGAAATCGCGACGCCGGGCCGCAAAGGGTTTTACACCAGCTGGCAGTCGGGCAGCCAGCAGGTCGCCATTATGGTGGCGGCGGCGATGGGCTTTGCCCTCAACGCGGTGCTGGATCAGTCGGCTATCAGTAGCTGGGGCTGGCGACTCCCGTTCCTCTTCGGCTGCCTGATTGTGCCGTTTATTTTCGTGCTGCGCCGCAAACTTGAAGAGACGCAGGAGTTCAGCGCGCGCCGTCACCATCTCGACATGAAACAGGTGTTCCGCATGCTGCTGACCCACTGGCCGGTGGTGATTGCGGGCATGATGATGGTGGCAATGACCACCACGGCGTTCTATCTCATTACCGTCTATGCACCTACCTTTGGCAAAAAAGTGCTGATGCTGAGCGCCTCCGACAGCCTGCTGGTGACGCTGCTGGTGGCGATTTCCAACTTTTTCTGGCTGCCGGTGGGCGGCGCGCTCTCTGACCGCTTCGGGCGTAAACCGGTGCTGATTGCCATGACGCTGCTGGCGCTGGCTACCGCGTATCCGGCGCTGATGATGCTGGCCGCGTCACCAGGCTTTTCCATGATGCTGGGCGTGCTGCTGTGGCTCTCTTTTCTGTATGGCCTGTACAACGGCGCGATGATCCCGGCGCTTACCGAAATCATGCCCGCCGAGGTGCGCGTCGCAGGCTTCTCGCTCGCCTACAGCCTGGCAACGGCGATTTTCGGCGGCTTTACGCCGGTGATTTCCACGGCGCTGATTGAGTACACCGGCGACAAAGCCTCGCCCGGCTACTGGATGAGCTTCGCCGCGCTCTGCGCGCTGCTGGCGACGCTGTACCTATACCGCCGCAGCACCATGACATTACAGACCGCAGGACGCCGCCATGCATAAGAGAATGACTACATGGATAGCCGCGCTGACGCTCTCGTCGCTAAGCAGCGTGGCGCTGGCGCAGGAGATCACGGTGATGATTTCAGGCGGCTTTAAGGCCGCGCTGGAACAGCTCCGCCCGGCGTATGAAACGCAGAGCGGCAACCAGATTGTGATCGTGCCCGGCCCGTCGATGGGCAAAACGCCGCAGGCAATCCCGAACCGGCTGGCGCGCGGTGAGAAGGCGGACGTGGTGATCATGGTGGGCGACGCCCTGACGAGCCTTGAAAAAGCGGGGCGTACCGCGCCGGGGTCGCGCACGGAGCTTGCGGATTCGCCCATTGGTATGGTGGTGAAACAGGGCGCGCCGGTGCCTGCGATAAACACCCCGGAAGCGCTGCGCCAGACGCTGCTGGCAGCGCGTTCCATCGCGTATTCCGACAGCGCCAGCGGCCGCTATGTCAGTACGGCATTGTTTAAGAAGCTGGGGATCGAGGCGCAGGTGGAGACCCGCGCGCGGATGGTGGAACGTATTCCGGTGGCGTCAGAAGTGGCGAAAGGAAAGTATGCCGTGGGGTTTCAGCAGGTCAGCGAACTGCTGCCGGAGCCGGGCGTGACGTTTGTCGGCGAATTGCCTGACAGCGTGCAGTACATCACCCGTTTTGCGGGCGCGGTAACGAACAACGCGGCGCATGCCGCCGAAGGCCGCGCGTTGCTGGCGTTTCTGGGGTCACCCGACGCGCAAAAGGTGATACACGCCACGGGGATGCGGTCGGTCGTGCAAAAAGCGCCGGTCAGGCTGGCGGATACTGTTCAGTGATGAGCTTTTCAAGTTCCGCCGCCACGTAAGACTGAATACGCCCGCTGCGGCGTATCAGCCCCACGCTGCGCGTGACGACCGGATCGACCAGACGCAGCGGCACCAGAACGGAGTGCCCGGCGGCGGGCATTGACATCGCAGGGACCGCGGCGATGCCGATGCCCGCTTCCACCATGCCAAGCACCGTTGTGACATGGCGGGTTTCGCAGATGCTCGGCCGTTCCGGGGTGATGTGCCCGAGCGCCTGGTCGAGCAGGGTACGGTTCCCGGAGACTTTATCCAGACTGATGTAATCCTGCTGAAAATAGTCCTGCCAGGTGAGCTGCCCTTTTTTCGCCAGCGGATGATCGCGCCGACAGGCCGCCACGTAAACATCCTCCACCAGCGGGACAAACTCAATATTCGGCGGCAGGTTTCTGCCAAAACAGATGCCGAAATCAGCCTGCCCGCTACTGACGGCGTCGATAACATTGCCGACGCTGCTGTCGATGAGTTTGATGCGCACGCGCGGGTAGCGCGCCTGAAACTGGCGGATGATGTCCGGCATAAAGTAATACGCGCCCGACGGCACCGTCGCGACGGTCACAAGCCCCGTGCGCTCCTGGCTTGCCTGCTGGATATCCGCCAGCACCGCTTCGACATTCGCCAGCAACTGTTCTGAGCGCTCGGCAAAACTCTGCCCGTAGAGCGTCAGCGCCACGCGTCGGGTAGTGCGATCAAAGAGCCGCGCGCCGAGCGCCGTCTCCAGCTTTTCAATCCGGCGGCTCAGCGCCGATTGCGACAGGCAGATGGACTCCGCCGCGAGCCGGAAACTGCCGTATTCCATTAATGCGCGAAACGCATAGATATCGTTCAGGTCAAAGTTCACAGGCATGGCAGCGGCATCCTTTCAGCGTCTCATAACGGCATTATAAAGCGGCGTTTATCATTCACGCCTTTTATCATAGATGACGCGCGGGCGTTTCTGAAAGCGGGTACCGGGAAGTGAGAAACCTCAGCCAGATTATCGCTTACAAATGCTGCGCCTCGACGCCCTGGAGAATTTCTTTAATCTCGAAGAAATCATTCCAGAACGGGGTGTCGCGAAGCGCTTCAGTAAAACCCTGCCAGACGGCATGGCTTTCGGCCTCCCAGATCCAGATATCGGAGATCCGCGCGGAGTAAAATTCGGTATCGAAACAGCGAAGCCTTAGCGTGCCCTCATATTGTGTGAGTAAAGGCGTAAGATGTGTGGCGATATTACGCTGGCGCGCTTCGGCGCTGGCGTCAAGCCAGCTGCGGTTGGCTTTCACCAGCATAAACAGCGTGACGGTCTCTGTTGCGGTATTCATAACGTTCTCCCTGAAAACTATTAATGCTTGTAGATGTGGTGTTGAGATGACGCCGTTATGATATCGGGACACGTTATATTCAGGGACTCGCGTTTATGCATGCCATTCAACCGCCGCTCACACCGCGTAAAGCGCCGCGCCAGGCGCGTTCACGCGCGCTGGTGGAGGCGATTGTCGAGGCGACCGCTCGCATTTTCGAGCGTGAGGGCGCGGCGGCCTGCACCACGAATGCCGTCGCGGAAACCGCAGGCGTCAGCATCGGTTCGCTGTATCAGTATTTCCCGAATCGCCACGCCTTAACCGCGGCGCTGGTGGCGCGCGAACATGAATCTCTGCTCACGGCCATGCACACTGCCGCCGCCCGGCCAGAGCTGGCAGACCGTCTTGATGACATGATTAACGCTGCCGTGGATTATGAGTTCTCGCGACCCGCACTTGCACGCACGCTGGATTTACAGGAGGCGGCACCGGAGTTTCAGGCACATCAGCAGGCGATGCTGGCCGCACTTCACTGCTGCGTCGCAACGGCGCTTGAAGAGAGTGAAACAAGAGCATGGGATGTCATCGCGCTGGCGCAGGGCATGATCGCGATGGCCGTCGCGCGAGGCGAGGATGACCCGGCTTCGCTGAAGCGCCGCATTCACCGCGCCGCCTTTGGCTATCTCGGCTGGCCTGTGCCTGATTAAGTACTAAATAAAGGAGAAAACATGATAGTCAGAACCTGGCATGGCTGTGTGCCGCTGGAACACGCCGACGGCTTCGCCGCGCATTTGCAGAAAACCGGTGTGGAGCATTCGCAGCGTACCGCCGGGAACCGCGGCGCGTTTGTCCGCCAGGAGACGCAGGGCGACTGGGCGCATTTTTTCCTGGCAACGTACTGGGAGGATCTGAATGCCGTTAAGGCGTTTGCGGGCGAGGATTATCAGGTGGCGGTAACGTACCCTGACGATGAACAGTTCGGCCTGCTCTCCGATCCGTGGGTCTTTCAGCATGAAGTCGAAACTATTTCGGCGCTGTAATCCCTCGGTTCACCACGTCGTATCTGTAAGCGATTAACGGCCGTTAACCGGCGAGACCGCAATAAAATGGCTGGCGAGCATGCCATTCTCAAGACGGTGCACCATCAGCGCAGGGGGATCGCAGACTTCAGGCACGTGCGCGCCGCCCAGCCATAACGGGTTCGCCGGGCAGACCGAACCGCAGATGTACGCCGGAATACCGGCCAGCATTCCCGCCGCCGGGCGGTGAACGTGCCCTGTGGCAATCGCGAGCGGTTTTGCCGGGTGATGCCGCAGCAGCGCGCCGAGCGCCTGCGCGTCGCGGCACGCCGCCGCATCCATCGACGGAATGCCGCTCACAAAGACATGATGATGCAGAAAAAGCAGCGTCTGTCGCCCGCCTGCCTCATCCAACTGACGCGCCAGCCAGTCGAGATGTGCGCCCACGCTGCCCGCCGTACTGCCTTCCACAGTGGAATCCAGCCCAATCATGCGAAGCGCTGGCGTATCGATCACTGCATTCAACGGCCCTTGCTGCGCCAGCGAAGGCCAGACCGCGCGCATGGCGGTGCGGTCATCAGAATTTCCCGGCAGGATCATCGTCCGACATGACAGTGTTTCCAGCCGCGCCGCAATGGCGGCATAGCCCTCGCGCCAGCCATCGTCGATGAGATCGCCGCTTATCACCAGCACATCGGGTTCGAACGGCTTAAGCCACGCCAGCGCGTTGTCAAAACGCGCCAGATGGTCGTTATCCGGTGCGGCGTGAATATCTGAAAGCTGCGCGATTATCATGAATTGCTCTTCTGTCTTATCGGTTTGGCCGTGAAATGATGATAGAAGAGGGAGGGGAAGTGTACACAAAAGAAAAAAGCCAGCCGGAGTGAGAGACGGGCTGGCTTTTAAAAGAAGGAATGCAACGTCAGGATCAGATGTCGTCTACGGTATGGTCGACAACGATTTCCAGCGTCTTGCGGATTACATCGGCCATCACCACATCATCGGTGGTTTCCAGCACGCCGATCAGCTGCAAAATAATCGCTTTATGGGTCAGGTGACCATCTGTGGCGAGAATATTGCTCACAACAGCGCCCAGCAGGGCAGATTCCTGCGCCAGCATATCACCGGCGTTACGGAAGTATTCAGACAGTGCCGTGTCGGGCAGATCTGCCTGCAAATCAATAGGTTTAAGCATCACCTGGCTCATGTACTGGCACCGTGTTTAGGTTGAAAGTTGCTGAATGTAGTCAGTGTTTTTTACTACCATCCGGCGAGGCACTCTCGCCAAACAGTGAATGGACGTTATCGCCGCTCCATTCTTTACGCTCACGCGTGCCATTACGCCGTCCGGACACCGTGGTCGCGCTGATCTCTGCAATGACACGGGCAATAGCCTCGCGCCGGTGAGGATCAGACTCACTGGTTTCCATTGAGCGCAGACGCGCAATCAGAACCCGCATATTGATCGGGCCTTTTTCTCTCAGAAGAGACAGTACTGCCTCTCCGATGATTTCATCTGTCAGTTGATCTTTTTCACTTCTGTTCATAAATGCGTCTCTGAATGCCGCATGTCCCGCGCCACACGCGCGGGATACAACTTCTTTCCGGTGGCGTCCTGCCACTGAAAATTGTCAGGCTGTGCTAAGGCCTGCAATATCCCTCCGCCACTATTGTCTTAATCATCAGGAAACGGTTCGGTGAAAGAACGCCCTGGTGTTAGCGATCGAAAAGCAGACCGATCAGCGTTTGATAATGACTTTCTTCTTCAACGCTGGACGCCATTTCAAGACGACTAAGCAATTTGGTGCAAATACTTTTTTTATTCAGGAGACGACCATCGCGCAGAATCTCTACAACGATTTGCCCTAAGGTTTCTTGCTGAGTCGGCAGAGCCGCTTTATCAAAGTATCGGGCAATGGCATTAGCTGTATCCGGAATGTAACCGTTCTGACGCATATGTCACTCCTGTTAAAATTTCGTAACTACGCAAGGAATAGTTAGCAGTATACTAATTACGTGAATCTTGTACACCGTTATTGTATAGGTTAGCGATCTTTTTTTGCGCAAATAATAACTACTTCATTAATTTCATGTGGTTACAGTGAAAATTATTTTTATCGTTTAGTCTGAAATTGTACTGGTTATGCATTTTCAGATGCAAATTACGCAAAACAGCTTGTACAAGGCTGACGAAACGTAAGCATTTTGTGAAAACCTGTACAGAAACCCACCTGATTATCTGTCGATAAAACCCTTATCTGGCTAATTAGCTGTCTCTTTATAAACAATCACTGCAAGACGCCCGACAGGTCATCTGTTAAGGTGGCTGCTTATTCACCTATTCACAGGATGCATGATGCTCACAACCATAATTTATCGCAGCCATATCTGCGACGACGTTCCGGTCACCGTACTGGAAGAGATGGTGAATGCGGCGAACAACAAAAACGGCCAGGCCGACGTGACCGGCATTCTGCTTTTCAATGGCCGCCACTTCTTTCAGTTGTTAGAAGGGCCGGAAGAGAATGTGAAAGCGATCTATCGCGCCATCTGCGCCGATACGCGCCATTACAATCTGGTGGAGCTGCTGTGCGACTACGCGCCGTCGCGCCGCTTTGGTAAATCGGGCATGGAACTCTTTGATTTACGCGATTATGAGCGCGACGAAGTGCTCCAGCATGTGCTGAATAAAGGCACGTCGAAATACCAGCTGGTGTACGGCGACCGCGCGCTGCAGTTTTTCCAGACGTTTGTCGAGGCCACTGAAAAAGAAAACTATTTTGAGATCCCGCCGGGCGACAGCTGGGATTTCATTACCGAAGACGACGGCGTTCAGGCGCCCGCGTCTGTCAGCGCGCGCACCGATTGTACCTTCGCGTTTCAGCCGATTATCGACCCGCTCTCCCGCGAAGTGGTCTCACTCGAAGCGCTGCTGCGTACCCCTGACGGCGCGCCGCCGCAAACCTTTTTTGAAGGGCTGGAAGGCGAGGCGCTGTATGAAGCCGATCTGAAAAGCAAAAAAATCGCGTTTGAAATCGCCGGCGCGCTGAATATTGGCCAGCAGACACTGTGCGTAAACCTTCACCCTATGACGCTGGTGAAAATTCCGGGCGCGGTGGAGTTCCTGTTGCAGGCCATCCACGCCAACGGGCTGGTGCCGGACCAGGTGATTGTTGAATTCACTGAAAGCGAAGTGATTTCGCGCCTTGATGAGTTCACCGGCGCGATTCGCCAGCTCAAAGCGGCGGGCCTGCGCGTGGCGATTGACCACTTCGGCGCCGGTTTCGCCGGGCTGCTGCTGCTGGCGCAGTTCCAGCCGGACCGCATCAAAATTAACCGCGAGCTTATCCGCGACGTGCATAAAAGCGGCCCACGGCAGGCGATTGTGCAGGCGCTGATCAAATGCTGCGCGTCGCTGGAGATCGCGATTTCCGCGGTGGGCGTGGAGAAAGCCGAGGAGTGGATGTGGCTCGAATCCGCAGGCATTACCCTCTTCCAGGGGCATCTATTCGCAAAACCGGCGCTCGGCGGTATTCCCGCCGTGGCCTGGCCTGAAAAAAAATTCGGTCTGTAACGGTTTGACCTTCTCTCTGGCGCATGTCACAGCCACATGCGCCATCTCTCTGTGATTTAATGCATTTTATGTACACTTTTTTGTTGCCCGCAGCACGTTGAATTCATACCCTTATCAACCAGACGGCTCTTAAATTAACTTCACGGTTGTACAATTATTAAAAATTGTACAAGCTAAGGAGAGTTAAATTTTTGAGAGATTCCTGTGTCGGTTTTGATCGTGAGTGAAGATCCTATGGCGTTTTACAGCATTGGCGAGATAGCAGAACGGTGCGGGATCAACCCCGTGACGCTACGCGCCTGGCAGCGGCGCTATGGCCTGCTAAAACCCCAACGCAGCGAAGGCGGCCATCGCCAGTTTGATGAAGACGACATTCAGCGTATCGAAGAGATTAAACGCTGGATCAAAAGCGGCGTGCCGGTTGGCAAAGTCAAAGCGCTGCTGGATAAAGACGTTGTGGTGGCACCGGAAGCGTGGAATGTGGTGCAGGAAGAGATGATGGGCGTGGTGCGCCAGGCGCGTCCGGCGACGCTGCGCGCCAAAATTACCGCGCTGGTGCGCGAAAACGCGGTTGACGGGCTTATCGATAACGTCTTTCTGCCGGTACGCCGCCGGTTAAGCCTCGATCAATACACAGCGCCATCGATGCGCAGCCTGATGGATGGCGCCCTTATCGAATACGCCACGCTGTTTCTTGCCGAAGCGCGCAAAAAAACCACCAAAGAAGCGCTGCTGATGGGCTGGGGAAAAGTCGATCGCGCCCGCCTGTGGCTGGAAGCCTGCCGCCTGGCGCAGCAGGGCTGGCATATTGACCTGCTGGCCGAACCGCTCGATCTGCCGCACCCGGAACTCTTTCCTAACCAGCACTTTTTCGTCTGGACTGACGAGCCGCTCAACGCTGAGCAGCAGGAGCGCGCCGCACACTGGAAAGCTCAGGGTTTCGCGATCACCTTTTTAACCGATTCGAAGCCAGAATAACGTAGCCGGTTCACGTTATGTCTGCGCTTCACTGAACAGCAAAAAGCCCGGCACTGGCCGGGCTTTTTATTCACCTGGGCGTGAATCAGAAGGTTTCCCAGCTTCCAGCGCCTTCGGCGACGAGCGTTCTTGTGGACGTGATTGCCGGTTTAACCAGCGGTTTTTTCACAATGGCGTCGCCCAGTTTGAAGCGCGAGATAAGCTGCGACAGTTCGCCCGCCTGTTGTTCTAGCGACGCGGCGGCGGCAGAAGATTCCTGCACCAGAGCGGCGTTCTGCTGGGTGGTGGAATCCAGCTCGCTGACGGCCTTGCTTATCTGGTCGATACCCCGGCTCTGCTCATCCGACGCGTGGGAGATTTCCGTCATGATCCCGCTCACGCCCTCCACGGAGGAGACGATATCTTTCATCGTTTCACCCGCCTGATTAACCATCGCGGAGCCGGAGCTGACGCGGTTAACCGATTCCTGTATCAGGCTTTCAATCTCTTTGGCCGCCTGCGCGCTGCGGCTCGCCAGGGTTCTCACTTCACCGGCGACCACCGCGAACCCACGTCCCTGTTCGCCGGCGCGTGCGGCTTCCACCGCGGCGTTAAGCGCCAGAATATTGGTCTGGAAGGAGATGCCATTGATAACCGTGATGATATCTTTGATCTTGTTGGAGCTGTCGGTAATGTTCTGCATGGTTTCAACCACATCCCAGACAATTTGCCCGCCGCTGCGTGCGTTTTGCGCGGCGGTATGCGCCAGCGTGCTCGCCTCGCGGGCGTTATCGGCGTTGCGTTTTACGGTCGAGGTTAACTCTTCCATGCTGGCCGCCGTTTCCACCACGGCCGCCGACTGCTCTTCGGTACGCGACGCCAGATCGGTATTGCCGATGGAAATCTGTGAAGACGCTGAGGCGACATACACCACCGACTCTTTAATCTGGGTAATCAGCTCGCGCAGTCTCAGGTTCATGGTCGCCATCGCGGCGCTCAGGCGGCCAAGCTCATCTGTAGAATTCGCTTCAATCTCCGCTGTCAGATCGCCTGCGGCGATACGCTCGGCAACGCTCAGGTTATAGCGGATTTGCGACGTCATCTGACGGGTAATCAGCCAGGCGATAAACAGGCCGATAACGACGGAACAGAGCGCGACAATCAGCACGATATAGATAACATGAGCGATTTTGGCACTGCTTTTATCCGCCTGAAGCTGCGCGAGTTCTGCGGTGGCGCTATTGAGTTTGTCGGCGAAGGCGGTCATGTTGTCCGCGCCGCCTTTCGCGTTTTTCAGCGCGAGGCTGTAGGCGTCAACGGCGCTGGCAAGCGTATTGAAAGCTGACTGCAGCGCGGTAACGGAACCCGCGAGAGGGGAGGTAGTGTCACTGTTCATGCTGGCGAGTAAAGCAAGCGCCTGCTGTGTGTCAGTCGTAAATTGCTGCTGCCCGCTGACGCCGCGTGATGAAACGATAACGCCTGCGTCTGAGCGAATTTTTTCCAGTATGTAGAGCATATTGGCGCTGCTTTTTGTCAGCGTCTCGCTATTACGCAACGTTTTCGTGACCTCATCAAAAACGGGCTGTTGGGTCGCGGCCAGTACGTTTTTGCTCTGCTCAATGCTGGCGCTTTCAAGGCTGATAAAATTACTGCGCGCCTCGCTGTATTCTTTTACCCGTGAGCCCAGCGCCTTAAATAACACACCGGCATCTTGTTCCCAGTTGAACTTATCGCCTTCCTTGATTTTTTCCGCCATTTTATTAATGGCGTTCAGGTTTTCCTGTGCCGCTTTTTCGTCATGTGACAACTGATAAATCAGGCGGTTGCGCCTGGCGGTGTTCAGGTCGTTATTGATTAGATTAACCAATTGTTCTTTATGGGCATGCTCGCTGATAGCCGAAAGCTGTTTAATATTAATGGCCGAAGAGATGATGATAACGCCAACTAATACTGAAAAACCGCCAAATAATTTCGCTGCTACGGAAAGATTTTTAAAAATACCTGGTTTGCCTGTCATTGTTGATTCCTCAGCTGCTCACATACTGTTGTCACCCGTGCTGACACCGCCTTCAGGCACGCCGGAAACGTTCGCGTGCTTATAACGCGTCGGGTCAATTATTTTTTGTTTAATCCATAAGGGTTATCGGCAGGGTATTATTTTTTATTCAGGATATATCTTTAATCTTTTTTACGTTTCAAATAAATCAATGGGTTGGTGATTTTTGTTGGCTTTCAGTTTGTGACGAGACTAACAATTACTGACCGGTGCGGTGTTATTTTTTAATGCTTTCTACAATAACCATAAGCCTGCTCAGAATATTATCTGGTGGCGACTTTATTAGCAGACTAATTCAGCGGAGCTGGTGCCAGCTAAAAAGCTTTTGAGGACAAGTGGCGCTGTGCATGACGGGTAAACTGGAGGCTCCTTCATTAACCATTCGGGATGGATATGTCTTTTACTCATATGCGCATCGCAAGGCCAGTCACCAGCCTGGAAACCTCGTACCGGCTCTGGTCGCACGGGCTGGGCCTGGCGCGGCTGGCGGAATTTACCGATCACGCGGGCTTCAGCGGTATTATGCTGGGGCGTAAGGATTTACCCTGGCATCTTGAATTTACGGTCTGTCTCGATAGTCCTGTTATACCGTCGCCCGGTCATGAAGACCTCCTGGTGCTCTATTACCCCGACCACGACGAATGGCAGCGCGTATGCCGCACGCTTGAAGAGGTTGGGTTTATGCGCACGCCGTCTTTTAACCCTTACTGGGATATGAACGGGCAAACCTGGATGGACCATGATGGTTATCGTGTAGTGGTGCAAAATCAGGCGTGGTAATGCGTAGTCCGGCGTTCTGGCCGACCTACCAGAATAAGTAAATCCTGATAAAGATCATGCTCTGCGGGGCGCGGAAGGCTACACTGCTTCTGCGCTTTTTTGCGCGTAATAACAATAAATTAATCCCGGTCAGTAAGGGAATGCAGGGGGTAAAATGAAATATACCGCGTTACTGACGCTCGCCATGTTTTGCATATACAGTGGCAATGCGTTATCGGCCGCACCTGCGTCAGCAGATCAGACGCCGGATCAGAGTTATCAGGAAACTATCAAAGCCTTACCCGCGCTTAAGCCTATTACCTTTAAAGCGGCGCATGAAACGCATCAGGTGCTGGTATTTATTGATAACCAGTGCGTGTATTGCACCAATGTCGTTAAAAACATTAATACCTATACCGATGCGGGTCTGACGATGTCTTTTTTAACCATCGCGCCTGGCGCTATCCGGGATTCCGTTATAACGGATATGGCCCGGGTGTGGTGCGCCACGGATAAACAGAAAAGCCTGAAGAATGCGATGGTGGGGTTTTTACCGGATAATGACGCCACGCCGGAATGTGAAAACCTGATCAAAGCGCAATCCGCTTTCGCGATTAAAAATGGCGTTGAAGTGACGCCAACCATGGTGGTGCTGGATAACCCGCCGCAGGTATTTCTGGGCTCTCTGACGGCTGAAACAATTCTGGCCCGTCTCTCCGCGCCGTCGCATAAATAATTATTTACCGCGGCGTCTCACAGGGCGCCGCGTACAGGCTAAAGCCGTAAGGCCATGGCGCAGCGGCTGTCACGCGTAAAGCCGTGCGCGGCTTCTTCCTTAAGCAGGCGTGCCAGATAGTCTGGCATGTCGGCGTCTGAAATGACGCTAAACCCCAGCCGCGCATAAAAGGGCTGGTTCCACGGCACGTTTCGGAAAGTCGTAAGCGTTAATGCACTTAGCTGCTTTGCCCGTGCATGGCAAATAGCGTCTGCCATCAGCCTTTTCCCAAGTCCCATTCCCTGACAGTCTCGCATCACCGCTACGCCCAGAATATGCAGCGCGCCGTCAATATAGTCGCCGTTAATAAACCCGACGGGAGCGTCATTCGCATTGACCACCACGGCGGAATAGCCCTGCTCACAAAGCCTGTGGTGTAAATCCTCAGGCTGAGCGCTATCAGATGCTACCCAGGCGAGCGCCGGGATCGTCTCAAAGACGCTGTCTGCCGAGCGCTCAATGGCCGCGAGACTGGCAATATCGCGTGTTGCGGTCTTTCTGATGCGAAATGTCATTTCTGGCTCCCTGTTATGCCGTATCCATATTTCGCCCGCGGGCGAAGCATCGTTTTTTCATCACTTTACACTGCAACGACATTCCGTGATGGAGAAAGCTCATGATAGCCGTTTTATTTGAAGCGCAGGCGCTGCCGGAGGCGCAGCAGCGTTATTTTGAACTCGCCGCCGCCCTTAAACCGCTGCTGGCGGATGCGCCGGGTTTTATTGACCTTGAGCGCTTTCAGAGTCTCACCGCGCCTGACAGAATTCTCTCACTCTCCTGGTGGGAAAGCGAAGCGGCGGTGCGCGCGTGGAAAGGTAACCTGATGCATCAGGCCGCGCAGCAGGAAGGCCGGGAACATATTTTCGCCCATTACCGTATCCGCGTGGCGCAGGTGCTTCGCGACTATTCCTCTGAGACAAAGGATAACTCACATGTATGATATCCACGTGATCATCAGTTACACGCCGGGCGCGCTGGCAACGCTCGGGACGCTGCTCGGTAAAAATGGCGTCGGCCTTGAAGGCGGCGGCGTCTTTTCACTGGCGCAGGAAAGCCATGCGCATTTTCTGGTGGAAGAGGGCGAAACGGCACGGCGCGTGTTGCAGGACGCCGGGTTTACGGTGCACAGCGTCACTCGTCCGCTTATCCGTAAACTGTCGCAGGCGCGGCCGGGCGAGCTTGGCGAGATAGCCCGCGCGCTCGCCGACGGCGGCGTGAATATTCTTGTGCAGTACAGCGACCACGCAAACCGGTTGATTCTTCTCACCGATAACCCTGAACAGGCGGAAAAGGTAACCAGACCATGGGCAATCCCGGACGACACTCCCTGACAGACGCCGACACCGCGCCAGACCTTGAACAGGCAATGTCGGGCGTCGCGGCGGCGATGGCCGATCCGTCGCGCGTCGCGATGCTTTGCGCGCTGATGGATGGCAGGGCGTGGACCGCGACAGAGCTTAGCGCGGTGGCGGATATCGCGCCGTCCACCACGAGCGCGCATCTCGCGCGGCTGCTCAGCCACGGTCTGGTGGTTTGCCTTTCTCAGGGGCGGCACCGCTACTACCGACTGGCGGGGCATGAGATCGCCGGGCTGCTGGAGACGCTGATGGGCGTTTCCATGAGCCCGCGCCGCCAGCCTGCGACCAGCACGCCCGGGCATTTACGTCATGCGCGCACCTGCTATGACCATCTGGCGGGCGAACTCGCCGTACAGCTCTACGCGTTTATGCTGGAGGAAAAATGGCTGTCACCGGACGGCGAGGCGCTCACCGAACGCGGGCGCGAGCGCTTTACGGCGCTTGGCGTGCCGCTTAATCCGAAACCCCGGCGCAAAGCGTGCTGCCCGTGTCTCGACTGGAGCGAACGGCGTTATCACCTGGGCGGTGATGCCGGTGCGGCGCTACTGACGCTCTTTTTGCAGGAAGGCTGGCTTCTGAGAATGCCAGGCTACCGGGAAGTGACTATCACTGCCGCCGGGCGCGCTGCGCTGCACCGCGTCTTCGCCATTCATAGTGCGGTAACAGTCTGAAAACCGCGCGATAATTCATCGTGCCGTCATGCAAACACTATACTTATCATCCCTGGACCATCGCGAAATGAGGAACCACTGATGAGCACGATCAAGACGCAGGACGGCACGCAGATCTATTACAAAGACTGGGGCGCAGGCAAACCGGTGCTGTTCAGCCACGGCTGGCCGCTGGATGCAGACATGTGGGATAGCCAGATGAATTTCCTGGCGGAGCGCGGCTACCGCGTGATTGCGTTTGACCGTCGCGGCTTCGGGCGTTCCGATCAGCCGTGGAACGGCTATGACTACGACACCTTTGCATCAGACATTAATGACCTCATTGAGGCGCTGGATCTTCACGATGTCACGCTGGTGGGCTTCTCCATGGGTGGCGGCGATGTGGCGCGCTATATCGGCAACTACGGCACGTCGCGCATTGCAGCGCTGGTGCTGCTGGGCGCCGTGACGCCCGTGTTCGGTAAAATCGGCGATTATAGCCAGGGCGTGGATCTCTCTGTTTTCGAAGGCATCCGCGACGGCCTGCGTAAAGACCGCGCGCAGTTTATCAGCGATTTCGCCGCAACGTTCTACGGCACCAACGCGGGCCAGACGGTGTCTGAAGGCGTGCTGACCCAGACGCTGAATATCGCGCTGCTGGCCTCGCTGAAAGGGACTATCGACTGCGTCACCGCATTTTCGGAAACTGACTTCCGCGGCGATCTGCAAAAAGTGGATGTGCCGACGCTGGTTATCCACGGCAGCAACGACCAGGTCGTGCCGTTTGAATCCACCGGTAAGGTGGCGGCGGAGATGATTGAGAACGCGGAACTGAAAGTGTATGACAACGGCCCGCACGGCTTTGCCGTCACGCATCAGGATCAACTGAACGACGATCTGCTGGCGTTCCTGAAATCCCTGTAAAACGGCTTTTGCTGGCCGGTTTTCCGGCCAGCGTATCACTCCGGCATTACGCCTCCCCGGAGGCCTCTTTCCCCACCAGCAGCGTGGTTAACACAAACGATATCACCAGCGCCATAACGACGCCTGCCAGCGCAAAGATAAAATACGGGCCGATGTAGGCGGGCAGACTAAAAATACTCGACAGAATGTAACCGTAAAGCCGCACGCCAAAGAACGCGATAAAGGCCGAGGCCAGCGAGCTTGCGATAGTCGCTGAAATAAACGCTTTTTTGTAGCGCGTCAGGACGCCAAAGAGTGCGGGTTCGGTAATGCCGAGCAACGCGGAAATCGCCGCGGAGAGCGTGACGGTTTTCTCCTGACGTTCTTTACTCAGACGCCAGATCGCAAATGTGGAGCCGGCAATGGCCATGTTCGCCATAAACATCATCGGCATCAGCATGTCGTAGCCACGATCGCTGAAGTTTTGCAGCGCAATCGGCGTCATGGCGTGGTGCATCCCGGTCAGTACGGCGACCGGGCGGATCGCGCCCACAATCAGACCGGCGAAACTCGCCGAGACGCTGAACAGCCCTTCGATAAACAGCGCCAGCCCTTTACCGAGCCAGATGCCAGTCGGGCCTATCACCACCAGCGCCGCCAGCGCGCCGATAAACAGCGTCAGCGTGGGCGTAAACACGGTTTTCAGCACGTCAGGCATGATGCGGTCGACCCAGCGGTAGATGTAGCTCAACGCCAGGACAGAGAAAATCACCGGGATAACGCTTGCCGAGTAGTTAAATACTGAGACCGGAATGGCATTGAGCAGCCAGAGCGCGCTGACCGCGCCTTCCTGATGCGTCGCCAGCGCTTTGGCGGCGTCAATCAGCGACGGATACATCAGGCACGCGGCGACGGCCGCCGCCAGGTATTCATTCACCTTAAAGATTCGGGCGGCAGAGACCGCAAGGAAAAAGGGCAGAAAGTAAAACACGCCGCTGGCGATAAGATCGATAATCACGACCGTATCGCTTCTGGCGGAAACCACTTTCAGGGCGACTAAGCCCGCCAGCAAGCCCTTGATCATCCCGGCTCCGGCAATCGCCGGCACAATCGGGCCAAATACGCCCGAGACAGTATCCATAAAAAGAGATACCAGACCTTTGCGCCCTTTTGCAGGAGCTACGGTACTGGCGTCACCGCCCAGGGCGCTGACCATCTGTTCGTACCAGCTATTCACCTTCGGCCCAATGATGACCTGAAACTGGTCGCTCTGAAGCTGCGCGCCCAGCACGCCGGGGAGCTTTTTGATCGCCTGCTGATCGACTTTATCATCATCAACTAAATCGAAGCGCAGCCGCGTCATGCAGTGCCAGACTTTATTAATATTCCCCTGGCCGCCGACCAGACGGATAATATTATTAATGGCTTCTTGCGTCCCCATAAAAACTCCTGCCGGATGTTGTTGTCGTTTTAATGTTCCTGTGAAGGATAATTAAACCTTTCTGACAAAACAAACCAATAAAAGTTGATACTGCTCACATCTTTCCTTCTGGTCTGGATTGAAAGCGGTGTAATGGTAAAATTGGTATGGTTTATTGATGATTTTAAGAAGAAATTACTGACCAAAATAAATAGTCAAAAAAAGGGTTTACCCGCCATTATTTTTAAGGTGATGATATTCGTATTGCGTATTCCCACAGTGCTGTAAAGGAGTTATTTCGTGACGCCTGTGAAAATCAAAAATATCGAATGTTTTATTACCCGCCCGGACAGACATAACCTGGTGACGGTCCGCGTGACGACCGACCAGGGCGTGACGGGACACGGCTGCGCCACGTTCCAGCAGCGGCCGCTCGCCGTTAAAACGATGGTAGAGGAGTATTTACAGCCGCTGCTGACGGGCCGTGATGCGAACAACATCGAAGATCTGTGGCAGATGATGAACGTTAACGCCTACTGGCGTAACGGCCCGGTAATGAACAACGCGATATCGGGCGTCGATATGGCGCTGTGGGATATTAAAAGCCAGCTTGCGGGTATGCCGCTGTATCAACTCTTCGGCGGCAAATCCCGTGACGCGATCCCGGCCTACAGCCACGCCAGCGGTGATACGCTGGACGCGCTTTTTGCGTCCGTGGATGCGCTCATCGAACAGGGGTATCGCCATATTCGCTGCCAGCTCGGTTTTTACGGCGGCACGCCTTCCGGCCTGCACGCGCCGGAAAACCCGACGCCCGGCGCGTGGTTCGATCAGCAGCAATATATGAGCAATACCGTCAATATGTTCCGCGCGCTGCGTGAGAAATATGGCTGGACGCTGCACTTTCTGCATGACGTTCACGAGCGTCTGTTCCCGCAGCAGGCCATACAGCTTGCGAAACAACTGGAGCCTTACCAGCCCTATTTTCTTGAAGATATTCTGCCGCCGCAGCAGAGCGCCTGGCTTGAGCAGGTGCGCCAGCACAGCTGCGTGCCGCTGGCGATGGGCGAGCTCTTTAATAATCCAAGTGAATGGCACGATCTGATCGTTAACCGCCGTATCGACTTTATCCGCTGTCACGTCTCGCAAATCGGCGGGATCACTCCGGCGCTGAAGCTCGCGCATCTGTGCCAGGCATTCGGCGTGCGTCTCGCGTGGCATGGCCCGGGCGATATGACGCCGATTGGCGTGGCGGTGAACACGCATTTAAACATTCACCTGCATAACGCGGCGATTCAGGAGTTTATCCCGCGCTCGGCCATGACGGACAAGATTTTCCCTGGCGCGCCGGAGGTGAAAGAGGGCTTTATCTATCCCCCGGTCAATGCCGGTATCGGCGTCGGGTTTAACGAAACGCTGGCGCGGGCGCATCCGGTGATGTATCGCCCGCATGAATGGACGCAAAGCCGCCTGCCGGACGGCACCCTTCACACGCCCTGATTCTGGCGGCGGGTTAGGGTGTCACGGTTATAGGGGATGACGTAGGTGCAGGTATAGTTGATATCAATAATATCGCTCACCTCAAACACGCGCCCGCCCTCCAGAATGCCGCGATTATTAATGTGCATGGCCGGGCTGCCCTTCCTGCAGCCCAGCAGTATCGCCTGTTCGCGGCTCACGCTCACGGCGCGGTAGGTGGTCAGCAGGTGTGAAATCGTCAGCCCTTTATTCAGCACATATTGCTGAATGGAATGCTCAATTACCTGTTGGTTAAGGTCAGGAAAATCCGCCGCCGGCATGCTGGAGATTTCCAGTTGAACCGGCGCGTCATCGACATAGCGCAGGCGGCAAAAATGCCAGATGAAGCTCTCTTCATCAATGCCGAAAATCTGCTGCGCCGCTTTGTCCGGGCGCTTTTTATGCAGGCTAATCATCCGGTAGCGAATTTGATCGAAGCGTTTTTCGGTAATCGAGTTATACACCAGCGGATTATTGCGCGCCTGCTCGTTGATCCAGGCGCCTGAGCCCTGAACAATCCGCACCACGCCGATGCTCACCAGCTTTTCCAGCGCCTGGCGAATGGTGAACCGCGATACGCCATATTCTTCCGCTAACTGTCTTTCAGGCGACAGCTTGCGCGGGCCGGGCGTGGTGTCCTGGTAGATTTTGCTGAGCAGATCCTGAGTTACGAACTCTGTTTTATTCATTATTTTTACCTGCATAACGTCGGCGGGGGAGCACGGGGTCAAGCGTATCATTCCATAACGCTTTTTTCAGGCTGGCGGGAGAAACGTGTGGAGGGTTAAGCATTGAATATGCGATGTGGGTAAGGCGCGAGGACAGCAGGACGTATAAAAGCCATTCCACACCAGCAGGGCAGGGAATGGCGTTAAGTTCAGGCGTTATCAGCCATATTTACGCGCAAAGTTTTCATCGGTATCACACAGATAAATGATGAATTCGACAAACGCGATAATCGAAGGAATAAAGGTCCAGCAGAAGATGAGATAAAGTAAGCCCTGCCCGATTTTCCCTAAATAGAATTTATGTGCTCCGAAACCGCCCAGGAAAAAAGCGAGTAACGCGGCGCTGATTCTGTTTTTATTCCCGCCAGTGAACTGCGTCGCACCGCACTGAGGGCAGGCTCTGGCCGATTCATGAATTTCTTTCCCGCACCCGCGGCAAAACACCATCGACATTTTGGTATCCTTATTGTCGTTATCGATTTCTACAAAACTATTGCTGTTCAGCACAATAATACGCGTTTAGTGCATTAAGGGATAACCCTAAATAAAGGGCTGAACGGCACTTATTTGCTGCGATCGAAAAGAGGCACCATGTTACTGGAAAGACTCATTACGCTCGAACAAAGCCTGCATGGCGACCAGCGACGCGACCGCGCCTGGCTTGAATATCTTCTTCACCCGCAGTTTTGCGAGGTGACACGCTCCGGCGTTCTGGTGAGTCGGGATGAAACGATTGACGCGCTGACACAGGAAACCGGCACCGCATGTATTGTGAGCGACAGTTTTACGCTGCTGTCGGTAAACGCCGGTAGCGCTATTCTGCGCTACCGCACGTGTACGCCCGAAGGCCAGCGGCCGGCATGGCGCGCGTCACATTGGGTGCGTGTGGATGAAACGCGCTGGCAGCTTATTTTTCATCAGGGCACGCCTGCCGTCTGAACATTATCCGTCATGTTACCGTTAACGGTGTGAGCCGGTGTTCCGCACTGTTAAATTATTGTCACCAGACGGGGGTAAGCCCCTCCAGAAACGGCCGCCGATACCGATAACCCCTGAAGCAACGTTGGTGATTACCGGGGAACCGTTTCGTGACTCTCAGGCAGTTTATTTCCTACCGACTTGGGTTAAGCACGTCGCTTGGCCGAAGCCTGGCTGTCTTACTTCTGTTCCTCCTGGTGGGCGGGATCGGCACGAACGTACTGGTGTTTATGCACTCCTGGGATGATGAGATTGCACAGGCGGCGAATAAAGCGGTAAACCTCTCCGTGGCCCAGGTGCGCCAGGCGGAAGATACCTTTATGGCGGTCGGCCAGACGCTTGACGACGTGCGCACGGCGGTAGGTGCCGGGCAGGCCACGACGTACCACAGCTATCTGGTGCGCCTCAAAGCCCGCCAGCCGCTGCTCGACGGCCTCTATTTCTACAACGCGCAGGGTGTCATTAAAGGCTCGTCTTCCGGTATCAGCGGCATCCCGGGCGATATTACGCACAAGGACTATTTTCGCTTTCACTATGAAAACCGCCAGACCGGTATTCATATCGGGCGCGTGATTAAAAGCCTGGCGTCCGGTGAGCTGGTGATCCCAGTATCGGTGCGGGTCAACGATCTCAGCGGTGGCTTTGCGGGTGTGGTGCTTGCCACCGTTAAGCTTGACTATTTCCGCCGCTTTTACAGCTATTTCGAGCTTGGCCCGCGCGACATGCTGGCACTGCTGCTTACCGACGGTTCGGTGCTTTGTGTGCGTCCCTACGATGAAGCGAAAATCGACATGAATATTTCCGGCAGTCCGCTGTTTACCCGCGAGCTTATCCGCGCCGACCGCGGCACCGGCACCTGGGTGGCGTCGCTGGATCATATTGAAAGGGTATTCGGCTTTGCCCGTACGGAAAAACTGCCGCTGGTGGTGGTCGCCGGTTACGATCGCGCCGAAGTGCGTATGCACTGGCTGCGCAATAACCTGCCGGGACTGCTCTCCAACTTTATGCTACTGCTCGGGTTTCTGCTGTTCAGTTCCGTCGTGTTTCGCAAGGTGCGCGGCAGCATTCGCGATCAGCAGGAGCTTAAGCAACTGCGCGACGAACTGCTGAAAGCAAACCAGACCTTTAAATCGATGGCGATGGCCGACAGCCTGACGGGGCTTGCCAACCGTCGCAAGTTCGACACCACGCTCGCGTCTGTGCTGGCGGATTCCGCGGCCTCCGGAAGCCCCGTGTCGCTGATTATGCTCGATATCGATTTCTTCAAGCGTTACAACGACAGCCGCGGCCATGCCGCCGGCGACGCCTGTCTGCGGCTTATCAGCAATACATTGCAGATGGTCACGCTGCGCACCTGCGATCTGGTTGCGCGCTACGGCGGCGAAGAGTTCGCGATCGTACTGCCGGATACCACCGGGGAAGAAGCGCTGGCGCTGGCGCAGCGGGCCGTCGCGATGGTCAGGGAAAAGCATCTGCCGCACCCGTCGACGGATCTGCCGGAGCAGATCGTCACCATCAGCGCCGGTTGCCATACGGTGCGGGGCAACGGGCGCGAGGACGCGTTCAGCGTACTCATTCGCGGTGCTGATACCGCGCTCTATCTCGCGAAAAACCACGGGCGCAATCAGGCATACCGGCTGTCGAATACTATCGCGACCGGTAATGATAAATCGATTTATGCGGCTTAAGGCGCGATGCCTGTTTTGTAAGGCAACGATGGGGCAGCAGAAGGGCAGGGGAGAGGTTCACCGCCAGTACCACACTCTCTGACGGTGCAAGGCTTAGTGCTTACTGACACGCGCCAGGAACATGTCCCACTGCGATTTAAGGGCATCGACATGCGCTTTTTCGAGCTGTTTTACTGGCATGGGATCACGGCTTTCATTCACTTTGCTCATAAAGCCGGAAAACCACTGCGGTGCGCTGGAAGAGCTTGCCGTCACGGCAAGTATATCGTTGCGCGCTTTCTGAGATTCCCCTTTACCGGCTTGCAGCAGGCTGAGCTGATTCTCATACTCCTTCAGGCTTGCCATATCGCCGTTCTGTTTTGCGATATCGATAAACGCCTGCGTCATGGTTTTCATCTCGTCATCCTGCGCGGCGGTTTTCTTTGTCATCCATGCTGTGACGATATCCTGCGCTTTGGCCTGGTTTTCCTGCGGCACATACTTCGCCACAAGATAATTCAGTTTGGCCTGCTGCATGGCGAGATCCATATCGCTGGTGGTCGAGTTGGACGTGCTCGCGGCGGGGGTGCTCAGCGCTTCGGAGAGCAGGGTGCCCATATCCAGAGACGAGAGCGTGGAGAGTTTAGAGAAATCCGCGAAGTTATCGGAAATCTCACTGTGCAGCACGAGGCCCGGCACGCTGCTGTTCGCCTGCTGCTCAAGCATGGCACGACGCTGCGCCAGCATGTTTTGCAGGCTTTTTTCGCGCTCTTCTTTGCTTTGCCCGGCACTGACGGGCGTGTCACTACCTGACTGCACGGCGCTGGCTTTGTCGGCTGAAATAGCGACCGTTTCCGGGGCTTTTTTACGGGTGTAATAATCACGGCTTACGGCGTAGCTGTCCTGCATGGCGGGTACGATGGTGGTCACTTTCCGAACTCCTTCCGGTTGAATTAGCATCAGGAAGCTTATCGGCCTGATAAAATAACCCTTTAGTGTTGTATGGTTTTCCCTACCTGTTCTGGGAGGGGCGGTATTTTTCTCCGCGATTAATTACATTATGAATACTTCATTTTCTATTAAATATGATATTTAAGATAAATCGCAGGTTCGTTTTTTTATTAGCAGGGAGGTCATGATAAAACCCTTTTGTTTTATAACGTATTCTTTCCAGCGCAACGCATCAGCAACAAGTATGATATTTTTTCCTTATTACCTTTAATAAACGTCATTGTGATTTCTCTTATCCTGATTTGGGTAATTTTTGTGAACTACTCCACATTTAATTCGTTCATAACGATTAATGCTCCTGCAATAAAAGTGAAACAAATACAGGATATACGCGGAAATAATTCGAATGAGATTCGTCTTAATTTCCGGAGCGGTATTGTTTAGCGTTTTGAATAAACTTACAGTGAAACTGAATTATTTGCCTGCGGGCTTTGCTTATTCTCACCTGCTATCTGATAACACGGAGTATTACATGGCTATTGATATGTTCCTGAAAGTGGAAGGCGTGACTGGCGAATCTAAAGATGCTAATCATGCCAGCTGGATCGATGTGCTTTCTTTTAACTGGGGCGCAGCGCAGCCGGGAAATATGGCAGTCGGCGGTGGCGGCGGTGCCGGTAAAGTTAACTTTCAGGATTTAGCCGTACAGGCCATTGTGGATAAAGGCACGCCCGCCATTCTTAAATTCTGTGCCAGCGGTAAGCACGTGAATAAGGTGGAGCTTTCTGTCTGTAAAGCCGGTGGCCAGCAGGTGGAGTATTCGAAAATTGTTCTTGAAGATGTGCTGGTGACCCGCACGGAATTCACGGGCGTTGGGCAGACAGATACGGTTCTTGTGAATTACTACTTCCAGGCTGCGAAAGTCAATTTCCATTACTGGGAACAGTCAAACCAGGGAACCAAAGGTGCGGAAACTAAAGCCGGTTGGGATATTAAACAGAATAAAGAACTCTGATAAGAAAGGAGTGGCAAGATGGCAGAAATTAACTCCATGATAAATGCCCTTCTTTCCGATCGGTCCCACTTTAATGAACAAGAAATACATACCATTATCGACTTCGTGAATGAACTCGATGATGACATGCTGTATCAGTTTGAAAATGCTGAAGAGCGCAGCGTGATGTATAGCTATGAGCAATTACTGGCCAGCTCCCGCCCTGTTGGCGTCAATAACGGCGGGCGCGATCTGGAAATGGGATTACTCAATTCCGGACCAAATAATACTATTCAGAATAACCGCCAGTTTTTTGACCGGTATAATACCCGCGTTCCTCGTATGGGCGGGCGCGGGGGCAACATTTATAATGAAGCCACTAAAATCAGCTATGATTTTGCCGGTAAAATTATCACAGGGCTTGGCGGGATGTTTGGCGCGTCCGCCGGTGTCGCCGCGACGGTCACATCCGGTAGCGCCGCGGCAAACGCGGCTTCCTCGCTGGGCGTGCGCACCGCATTTCTGGCCGCAGGGGGTGTTTGCGGCGTCGTGGGCGGGGTACTGGTGCTCCTGCGCAATACGTTGTCGGACAGACAGACGGCGAATAACAAACGCTTTCTGGAAACCGTCAAAAAAGCCGTGAAAGTGCGTAATAAAGTGAATAAGTTTTTCGAAGAAACCAATAACAAAGTGGTGAAAGATCCGGCGAAGGCGAAAACACAGCTTGAATCCGGTCTTGCCTCGCACCCGGCCCGCTTCGCGGCAGGGCCTGGCGGCTCAACGGTCTACGCTGATTTGTCGCCGGTGGAAAAGCTCCTCACTGAGGATTTCGCGACGCAGCATTATGATATCCGCTCAAAAGTGGTTATCAGTCGTGGCAATCCGTGGCACATCACGCTTAATACGCTGCGCGGCGGCACTAAGCAGTTTTCTCAGGAAGAGATGACCGTTCTGCAGAATATCGCAAGCCGGTTGTAAGATTGTATTTACGGCGTGTTTGCGCCGTACACCTCTTTCCGACGGCGGTGTCAACCACCGCCTGACGATATCACCGTCACCCGCGCACAATCTCACCATCTTCTTTTGTGAACGGGCCTTGCTGGGGATCGGGCAGAATAGCCAGGACTTCTTCTGACGGACGGCACAGTCGGGTGCCAAGCGGCGTGACCACAATCGGGCGGTTGATAAGAATCGGATGCGCCAGCATCGCGTCCAGCAGCGCCTCGTCACTGATTTTCTCATCGTCCAGCCCGAGCGCCTGATACGGCTCAACGTTCTTGCGCAGCAGTGCCCGCATGCTAATGCTCATATCCTTAATGAGTGTTTTCAGCGCGTCGCGCGTCGGCGGCGTTTCCAGATAAAGAATAATAGTTGGCTCCACGCCGCTGTTGCGGATAAGGCCAAGCGTGTTGCGTGAGGTGCCGCAGGCCGGGTTATGGTAAATCGTAATCGGTGTCATCAGGGTTCTCCGTCAGGGCGCGTTTTGCCGCGCCCTGGATCAGGTTAAAAGGAAAGGCGAAGGGCGAGGGCGGCAAGCGTCACCAGCAGCACCGGCAGGGTCATCACAATGCCCACCCGGAAGTAATAGCCCCAGCTAATCGCAATATTTTTCTGCGCCAGCACATGCAGCCACAGCAGCGTGGCGAGGCTGCCGATTGGCGTTATTTTCGGGCCTAAATCGCAGCCGATGATATTCGCGTAAATCATGGCGTCCCTGACAACGCCCGTAGCGCTACTTGTGTCTATGGAGAGCGCGCCCACCAGCACTGTCGGCATGTTATTCATTACCGAGGAAAGCGCCGCGGTCAGAAAACCGGTGCCGAGCGTCGCGCTCCATAGCCCATGCTGCGCGAAGACGTTCAGCAGGGCGGAGAGATAACCGGTCAGCCCGGCGTTACGCAGGCCATACACCACCAGATACATGCCCAGCGAAAAAATAACGATTTGCCAGGGCGCGCCTTTCAGCACCCGGCGCGTATCGATAACCTGCCCCTGACGCGCGACCAGCCAGAGCAATGCCGCGGCGGCGGCGGCGACCAGGCTCACCGGCACGCCGAGCGGCTCCAGCGCGAAAAAGCCCGCCAGCAGCAACACCAGCACCAGCCAGCCGGTCATGAAGGTGCGTCGATCGCGGATCGCCGTGTGCGGCGCGTTGATTTTTTCGCAATCGTAGGTGGCAGGGATCTCTTTGCGAAAAAAGAGGTGCAGCATGACCAGCGAGGCGGCTACAGAGGCAATATTCACCGGCACCATCACAGCGGCGTAATCGCTGAAGCTGAGCGAGAAGAAATCCGCCGTGACGATATTGACCAGATTCGAAACCATTAACGGCAGGCTGGCGGTATCGGCAATAAAGCCTGCTGCCATGACGAACGCCAGCGTCGCGCCGCGGCTGAAGCCGAGCGCCAGCAGCATTGCGATAACAATAGGCGTGAGGATCAGCGCCGCGCCGTCATTGGCGAACAGCGCTGCTACCATCGCGCCCAGTAAAATTATCCAGCTAAACAGCCGTGTTGCTTTGCCGTTGCCCCATTGCGCCACGTGCAGCGCCGCCCAGCGGAAGAAACCGCACTCATCCAGCAACAGGCTGATGATAATGACGGCGATAAACGTCGCGGTAGCGTTCCAGACGATATTCCACACCACAGGAATATCGCTGATGTGCACCACGCCGGTCAGTAGCGCCAGCGCTGCGCCTGCCGAGGCGCTCCAGCCTATGCCGAGACCTTTCGGCTGCCAGATAACCAGAACCAGGGTCAGGATAAAAATCGCACCCGCCAGAAACATGACACTCTCCTTGACTGAAAACTGCGGCTTTTACGCCGGAGTAACACAAAACAAATATGCTAAATCGTATATGTTAAGGGAAATTTTTTAACCGCAAGGTCTGCTGACTGATGCGTTTTGCATGATCAGAGACGTGATGGCTTCACGCTCGCATAAAAACGCCTGCTCAATCACCGCTGCAGCCCAGGCGGGCATGTGCGGCGAAAGCCGGTAGTAGATCCACTTGCCGTCGCGGCGATCGCAGAGAAGACCGCTGTCGCGCAGTAATGCCAGATGGCGGGAAATCTTGGGCTGGGAAAGGTTTAACGTCAATGAGAGTTCGCAAACGCACAGTTCACCCTGCGCGCGCAGCAGCAGCGCCAGGCGTAATCGGGTGTCATCAGCCAGCAGTTTGAACAGCTGTAACGGCATGAAAGACATCATTTACCCTCCATAAAACAGTGGAGGGTAGTGTGGATCGCTCATTCTCTGACGTCAATAACATATTCGAATATACGAATATGAGTGGTGCGTTAATGATATTCCTGCTGCTCCAGCACTGCCTGCAACTGCGCGCGCGCCTCGCCCTGCAGACTCAGCAGCGGCTCCGGCAGGCAGGGCGCGGCGGCGCGTCCGCAGAGTTCCGCAGCCGCCGCGATCACCCGCAAACTGCCGTGGCGGCGAAATAATTCCCACAGCGGTTCAAACTTCTCATTGAGCGCGGCGGCCTGCGCCTCGTCGCCCGCCAGCGCGGCGTCGGTCAGCGCCCGGATATCGCGTGGCCAGAGCCCGGCGGCGACCGAATAGAACACATCGGCTCCGGCCAGCAGCGCACTGCCGGCCTGCGGATCGCCGCTGGTGCCAAGGGTGACGGTGGCGGGGAGCTCGCGGCGCAGGGCGGGGATTTTCGCGGCCGCCTGGGCGGCATCGCTAAACGGGCTGAGTTTAATCGAGCCGATATTGGGCAGCCGCGCCACGGCGCACAGTAATTCCTGCGTAAAGGTAAAGCCCGTGGTGGCCGGATTATCATAAATGCACAGCGGTACCGAAACCGCGTGCGCGACACGCTCATAAAGCCGGTATGCCTCTTCCTGACTGAGCGGCTGATAGGAGAGCGGCGAGAGAAGCAGCCCACGCACGCCGGCGCGCTGGGCGTCATCGGCGAGCTGCAGGATATCGTCCAGACGCAGCGCGCCGATGCTCGTTATGACCGGAATATCCTCTGCGGCCGCGATCGACAGCGCCGTAATGCGGGCGCGTTGCTCCCGGGAGAGGTAGGCGTAGCTGCCGGTGGAGCCGAGCGGGGCAATAGTATCTACCCGCGCCGCCGCCAGATTTTCAATCAGCGACACAAAGGTTTTTTCATCCGCCCTGCCGTTAATCAGCGGCGTCAGCGGAAAAGCGGCGAGACCCTTAAACATGATATTTCCTTATTAAAGTGCCTATCAGCGCGCGAATTTCTTCGAGCCCGCCACGCAGAGGATCACCCCCAGCGTCACGACCAGCATCAGCGGGCTGACGTGTTCATTAAGCAGCGACGCGGCGAGCGCGAGGCCAAGAAACGGCTGTAAGAGCTGAAGCTGGCCGACGGCGGCGATCCCGCCTGCGGCAAGCCCACGGTACCAGAAGATAAAACCGATTAGCATACTGAACAGCGACACATACCCCAGCGACACCCAGGCGGCAGGCGCCACCGTACTGAACGTGGCGGGCCGCGTCAGCCAGGCGGCGCACAGCATCAGCGGCAGCGCGAGGATCAGCGCCCAGCCGATCACCTGCCAGCCGCCGAGCTGGCGCGACAGCGCCGCGCCTTCCGCATACCCTAACCCGCACAGCGCCACGGCGGCCAGCATCAGCAGGTCGCCCTGTAATGAGATCCGCACATCCCCGGTGAGGGCAAAACCCGCCACCAGCAGGCTGCCCAGTATCGAGAAAATCCAGAATGCCGGGCGGGGGCGTTCACCGCCGCGCAGTACGCCAAAGAGCGCCGTCGCGAGCGGCAGCAGGCCGATAAACACCATCGAATGCGCGGACGTCACATGCTGAAGCGCCAGCGCGGTCAGCAGTGGAAAGCCTACCACTACGCCGGCGCAGATTACCGCCAGCGACGCCGCCTGCCGCACCGTGGGGCGCGTTTCCCGTCGCAGCAGGATTAACAGTAGCGCCAGCCCTCCGGCGATGGAGGCGCGGGCGAACGTCAGAAAAAACGGCGACAAATCTTCCACGGCGACACGCGTGGCGGGCAGCGAACCGCTGAAAATAACCACGCCCAGCAGGCCATTGAGCCAGCCTGCCCACAGGCCAGGACGGGACGGATTCTCCATAACACTCTCCTGATAACATAACGACCATTGACGCTCGCCATAGTAGGACGCTAGATTCAGGACAATCAAAAAATTGTCATGGATACATTGCCGTGAAAGCGCGTTATAAAACCCTGGTCGATCGCTTTGCCGCGGCTATCCGAAGTGGTGAGTTAACCGCAGGCGTAAAGCTGCCGACGCACCGGCGGCTGGCGGTGGAACACCATGTCTCGCTTGCGACGGCGACGCGCGTTTACGCCGAGCTGGAGGCGATGGGGCTGGTGAGCGGTGAAACAGGGCGGGGAACCTTTGTGCGGGATATCGCGCTGCCGCCGGGGCTGGGTATCGATCAGCATGCCGTGGCGGCCGATGCGCTGGATCTCAGCTTTAACTATCCCGCGCTGCCAGGGCAGGCAGAGCGGTTGCGCGACGCGTTGCGCCAGCTTGCCTCGGCCGGGGATATCGAGGCGCTGTTACGTTATCAGCCCCACGCCGGGCGCGCGAAAGACAGAGAGACTATCGCCGCGTATCTGGCGGGCGCAGGGTTGAATACCGCGCCGGAGAACGTGCTGGTGGTGAGCGGCGCGCAGCATGGCCTCGCTGTATCGGTGATGAGCCTGTTACGGCCAGGTGATGTGGTGGCGGTGGACGCGCTGACTTATCCCGGATTTAAAGTGGCTGCACAGCTTTGTCACATTGAGCTTGTGGCGGTGCCGTGCACACCGCAGGGGCCGGATCTCGCGGCGTTGCAGGCGCTCTGCGAAAAGCGTCGCGTGCGGGCAGTTTACACCATGCCAACGCTGCACAACCCGATCGGCTGGGTAATGACGCCGCGCCAGCGACGCGCGCTGGTGGCGATTGCACGGCAATACGATCTGTTGCTGATTGAAGATGCGCCTTACGCCTGGCTGGTGAAGCCCGCGCCGGTGCCGCTCGCGGCGCTGGCACCAGAGCGAACGGTATATGTGACCGGGTTTTCGAAGAATATCGCGACGGGCCTGCGGGTTGGTGCGGTCGTCTGCCCGCCGCGTTTTCTGAGCGCGTTCGAGCGCACCATTCGCGCCACCGCCTGGAATACACCAGCGCTGATGACAACACTGGTGTGCGACTGGCTGCGTGACGGCACGGTAAACCGGTTTGAGACGCTGAAGCGCCGTGATGCTCGGGCTCGCCAGCGTCTTGCCAGAGAAGTGCTGGCCCCGCTGGAGGTCATGAGCCACCCGTCCTCCTATTTTATCTGGCTGCCGCTGCGGGAAGGCGTGCGGGCCGAACAGGTGGCTCAAAAACTGCTGCAAAAAAAGATCTCGGTGTCCACCGCCGAGCCGTTCAGCACGACATTCCATACACCCCACGCGATACGCCTCGCGCTCGGCTCTTTACCGCTGGAGACACTGCGCAACGCGCTTGAAACGATCCGGGAAACGGTACTTTATGAGGAAAATCTTTAGCGCCACGAGGCAGGGCTACGCGTTGCAGTAAAGGGCCACCCGCAAAGGTGGCCCTTTTTCATTACTTACAGGCCACCAGATCGGCCATCTGCTCGGCGTTCGGCAGACCGACAATCTGCTGAAGCAGCCGGTCTTTATTCAGATAGTAAATGGCCGGCGTGCCGTTCGCGCCCAGTTGCGCCATCAGCTGCTGGTTATACTGAATCTGCTTAAAGGCCGCAGGCGAGGTTTTCTCCGGCAGCACCGGTTTGGTTTTACCGGCTGAGCTTTCAAGAGCCTGCCAGGTTTTTTGCGGATCGTCGGAGGCCAGCACCGCCGCGGCATAGCGCCCGCTGTCCGGGCGGATCACGCCTACCAGCAGCGTTTTCAGGCTGATGCTCTTATCTTTAAGGTACGGCTGCGCTTGCTCCCAGAACTTATGGCAGTAAGGACAGAACGGATCGGCGAACACCACCACCTTGCAGGCGGCCTGCTCGCTGCCTTCCTGAATGCCCTTCGCCTGATCCAGCGTTTTCCACATTTCGCGGCCCGCCGGGATGTACAGCTCGTCGTTAATCAGCTTTTCGCTAAGATTATTGCCCTGCGCGTCGTACATATAGCCGGTGATGACATGCTTTTTGTCCGGCGTCAGATAGAGCGTCACGCCGGTGTCCTGATATTTACCAAGCCACGCCTGAACGCCGCCCGGCGCGGTGAAAGGCTTGATAATCGTAATGCCCTGTTTCTCCATCTGTTTTACCGGCTCCGGTAAATCATCAGCCTGCGCCTGGAACGCGGCGAGCAGTGCGCCCGCCATCAGTAACTTTTTCATTGTCTGTCCTTATTCATTGTCTGAGAGGTGGCCGCACCAGCGTTATCCAGCGCGTCAAGCAGTTCCGTTTTACTCAGCAGCGAAGAGAGCACTTCGCCATTGGGTGTCGTGGGGCCGAACACGGCGTTAAACGGAATACCACTTGCGCCGTGGCGGCGCAAAAATGTTTCAATTTCCGCAGATGGCTTGCTCCAGTTGCCCTGTAACAGCACCACGTCATCCTGATGCAACGCGTCCACCACGTCGGGGCGGTGCAGCACCATGACTTCATTGACCTTACAGTTCAGGCACCAGTCGGCGGTGATATCCACGAGTATCCGTTTATGCGCTGCAAGCGCGTTATCGAGCGCCGGCTGGCTGAAGGGCTGCCAGTGAAGCGGCCCTTCGCGGCGGCCGTCCGGTGTAGGTGCCAGAAACGCATATAACCCGGCGCCGAACAGGACGCCGAACGCCAGCGTTCGCAGGTTTTCCCGCTGGCGCGGCAGCATCACTGCGCAGCGCCAGAGAAACAGCGCAACCATCAGGCCGCCCGCGATCAGCACGTAGCGCGCCCCCCATTCCTTCGCCAGCAGCGACATCAGCCAGATACTGGAGCCAAGCATCAGCAGCACCAGCACCAGGCGCAGTTTGCCCATCCACGGGCCGGGCCGCGGCAGCCAGCGCGCCACGCCGGGCATCAGGCTGACAAGCAGCCACGGCAGGCTCATGCCGGTGCCGAGCGCGAGAAAAATCAGCCACAGCTGCGGTAATGGCGCTGCCAGCGCAAAAGCGACGGCGGTGCCGAGAAAGGGCGCGGTGCAGGGCGTCGCCAGCAGCGTCGCGAATGCACCCTCCAGGAAACTGCCGCCCACGCCCTGACCGCCCGCCGTGGCGAGCCGGGTAGTGAGCGCGGCGGGCAGCCTGATCTCCACCACGCCCGCGAGGCTGAAACAGAAAGCCCAGGTCACGACCGCCATGGTGGCGATAAACCCGGCATGCTGAAACTGAAAACCCCAGCCGGTCCACGCGCCCGAGAGCCGCAGCGCGCTCATCACGGCCGCCAGCACCAGGAACGAGAAAATCATCCCGGCGCTGGTGGCGAGAAAGCGGATGCGGGTCTGGCGGCGGTCCGCCTGCGCCAGCGTCATCAGCGAGGCGAGCTTCATGCCCATCACCGGCAGCACGCAGGGCATCAGGTTCAGAATAAGCCCGCCGAGCAGCGCCACCGCGACGGCCTGCCAGAACAGCGGCGCGCCGTCCGGTTTTACCGTCATCTGCTGGCTGGTGGCCCCACTGCTGAGCACCAGCGAAACCGCCTCAATACGACTTGCGTCTGTCGGTTCACCCCGGTCGTTGAGGGCCGTAAAATGCGCCGTGAGCGTGTCGCCGTCCGTTTCCAGTTGCGGAACCGAAAGCGAAACGTTGTCAGGGTTATCGGCAAACAGCGCCGGTTGCGGCCAGCCATCGGGTGAAGTCGCCGTCAGGCTGAGCGTTGAACCGCGAGCGGAAACGTTCGTCACCGTAATGTTGCCGGTGTCTGGCGGAACGGTCGCCATCGCCGCTTGCCAGTCATCATCGAAACCGGGCGACGAGCCATCGGCCAGATCGACATCCAGCGGGAAGGTGTTCACCACGCAGAGGTTGCTGCACAGCGAGAGCGTCAGCGTGCCGCGCAGCCGCGCGGTTTCAGCGGTAGTGACTTCAAGCGGAAAGGTCACGCCGTCATCATAGCCGACCGAACTGAACCCGGCGGCGTCGAAGCGTACCGGCTGCGGCCAGTGCCAGGTGGTCTGCGCTGGAGTTGACCAGTCGATAACGGGCCGGAACCCGCCGTCGCCTGGCGTCCGCCAGTAGGTTTTCCAGCCTTTATCGAGCGTGATAGGCAGCAGCAGACGCACTTTGCCGTCGGCGGGCGCGCCGCTGCGTACCTGAATATGGGCGTGGGAAGGCTGCGCCGGTGGCAGCCAGCCGCTGTCCGCAGCCCGGGCCGCAGACACGCTAAGCGCCAGAAGCCACAGGCTTCTGAAAAGCATTTTCATCTGTTTTCTCCATGAATAATTAACCGAACAGGACGAACCCGGTCAGTCATTCACGGAACACGCAGTTTTTGAGATGTATTCGTCGTTGGGGAGGGCGGGGGATCGCATCCGGCAGGGCGCGGACGTTCACAGCGATCAGCACAGCAAGCAGGATAACCAGCAGGCCGGGCCAGAGAATAATGGTGTCGAAGTGGAGCGGCTGCGCGGCAAGCAGCGAGTGCGCGCTGAGTTCACAGGGGGAGAGCGACGGCGTGGTCGCTTCATGACCACTGCTTTGCGTCGTCAGGCCGATTTCGGCCGCTTTGACCTGCATCTGATGCAGAATGCTGGCGCGCTGGGTCAGGCAAATCAGCATCACGCAACAGGCAATGACCAAAAGCAGGGTTGCTTTCAGTTGCCGGTTTTTTGTGTAAGCGGAGCCTGCGGTCGTCATCATCGGCAAAAGAATAGTGAGCGACCGGTTATCGGGCAAGCGCTGTTTTGTAAAGTAATCATGACAATTCACGCCAATTCATTCAGCGCGGCAATAAAACCCGCCCGAACGCAAACTCAGCCGCGATCGTCTTTTGGCCCCAGAAAGTAGAACGCGAAGGGAAGCGAGATGATAAACGAGAACGGCACGCTGTAAATCAGCACCCACGCGCCCTGCATGATAAACATCGACGCGCTCCAGTGTTCCATCGGCATGTTGTACTGCTCTTCCACGCCCTCAAACGTGACGCGGGAGACGACCGTCAGTACGGTGATGAAAACAATCACCAGTGCCGTCAGAAATTTTTTCCCGTCACGGGTACGCAGTTTTTCCAGCATGATCTCTCCGGTTTGGTTTTCCCGCGGTGTTTTGGCGTTTGTACCGGCTGGCGGCGCCATGTGGTTGCATAAACAGCGGGAATGAAAAGTGGCGCAAGTGTATCGTAAATGGCAGGCAAATGTTACGGTCTGGAGGGATATGTGGCGGCGCGCAAAGGTTTTTTTCAGTGCGTGCAATCTATCTTATGTTAAATGGCCGGTAGCTACGCAGGCTATGAACGCTCCTCCTGATAAATTCGATGCCTGTTACTCAAATACCACAGACCGTTTTTGAAAGCGAGTTGCACTGATTCAGCGGCATTACTGCAGGAGAGGAATACCTCTCCTGCCCTTTACTTAACGTGTTCTGCTAACCCGCGTTACGTCAGAAAACTTTTATATTCCGGCACATCGGAATCAGGCGACCACGGCTTCTGCGATGGAAACGTAGCATCCCGTTGTGATGACACGACTAAGCTTCAGCCCTGCACTTGCCAGCAGTGTGCGTAACGACGCTTCACTGCGTGTCTGTCCGCCGTCAAAACTTGCCAGGAGTAAGAGATCTATTTCATTACCGCCATGCCAGTGGTTCCCTTCAGGAATAATGGGTTCCATTATTAGCAGTTTCGATTTCTCATGCATGGCTTTCCGGCAGTTGAGCAGGATATTTCTGGCCTGCTTATCGGGCCAGTCCATTGTGATATATTTTAATAAGTAAAAATCTGCAGAAGGACAGGATTCAAAAAAACTGCCTGGTTGTATTCGCCAGCGCGTATCATCTCCAAGTTCGCCCAGCCGGTGTCTGGCCAGAATATCAGGCCGATCGAAAAGTATGCCGTGCAGTGTCGGATTACGCCGTAAAATGGCCAGCAATAACCCGCCCATTCCTCCCGCTATGTCTACGACTGTTGCATTTTCAGGAAAAGGATAGCTTTCCGATAAAAACCTATTTTCCACCGCTGACATGGATGACATACCGGTATGGAAATCGTAGCCTTCTCTTTGATTTCCTTTATCTGCCCAGTATTCATAGAAAGACATGCCGTACAGGTTTTTAAAGGAGGACGTGCTGCGCAGGCTCTCTGTCAGGTTGCCGGATGGCGACCAGAACGTTTTATCGGTCAGCATTAACACAGCCGCACGCAGTGAATAAGGATGATCCGAACAAAGGTACTCCGCTGCAGGGGTGAGGGAGAACCGGCCATCAGGAGCGGCTTCGAAAATATGTTTCGAAGCGAGCATACGCAGAAGACGATACAATCTGGCTCCGTCCACCTTCAGTTCTGTCGCGAGTTCCTCAGCGGTTTTCGCGCGTTCTTTCAGTTGGTCTGCCACTCCAGTTTCGGCGGCAGCACGCAGCGCGGCCTGAAAGGTAAACCCCATCGCCTGTTCCAGCAAATATGTTGCGGGATCATTTTTTTGACATTTATCTGTAGTTTCTAACATTTTGATATTCACTCCTCTGATTCATTATTTATACATATGAAAAATAAGTATTCAGAAAGGCGCAATATAATATATTTTATGAACGCTTCAGCATCGACGAGAAAACTTCTCCCCGCCACGCATGAAACAGAGATATATATTTATCCCCACGTTGTGTAATTGTTTCAGCTTTTGCCTGAAATATAATATCCCGGCGAAATAACTAGGGTTAATATCATTAACTTTCATTCTATTGATAATTCAGCGCCACAATCAAGTGTGGCTCCTCTTTAGTTAAAGTCAAATAGCGTTCTGTTTATATGCGCCATTGTTGTAAAAAATCAAAAAAATGATTCGGGGAATAAGATTTTTGGTCATGCCAGAGACTCATGGCTGATTTAAAACCCACCTATCCAGCTAGTGTCAGCCCGGCGAAATGCGTTTGGGGTTAATGCTGGATCTGGCGATAAAAACCAGATTATTCAATATGTTATATCCGATAAGAACAGGATGTGGCGAAACGGCATTTTTATCGTGTTTTGAAGCAATCTGGCCTGACATAAACTTTACCTGTCAAAAGAATATCTGTACTGGTAGATTAAAAAAGCCAGTCACTATAACTCAGAGAAGGAAAAACCATGCCAGTCTCCTGTGGAAAAATGATTACAGAAGCTGACATCCAGCGCCTGGAAAAAAGATACCGCATCAGCTTGCCTGAAGATTATAAAACGTTCCTTCTGTTAAATAATGGCTTTGTGGTAAAAAGCCCGGATTACTGTAATTTAACGTATCGCGGTGTCGATGAGGGCGCTATTGCGTTTAACGCTCTGTTTGGGATGCAAGCGAAAAACGATTATTATGATGTCATTTATAATAACGATGAGCTATTAAGTGAACTGGATTTTATCGACAGCAAATTAATCATCGGCGACGATCCGGGCGGTAACTATTTTTTGCTGCTGAATGGGGAACACCAGAAAGGCATATTTTACTGGGACAGAACGCATCTGCATGCGGAAGATACTCTTCAGGATTTTGAGATACCCGAGCAAAATGAGTGCGGGAACCTTTACAGGTTAAGCGACACGTTTACTGCATTTTTTGAAATGATATCCGAACAAACGCTTGCTCAGGGGATGAAGGTCAATCGTGATCTGTAAGAGTATCACTGACCCCGCGTCGCCATTTTCCGCGCCAGCGCGCTGCCAGAAATGGTACTATCTTACTCATAACGCCCTGTCCCGACAGGCATAAACACCACCATCAGGAACGCCCTATGAGTAATGATATTCCTATCAAGTTTTATGACATCGCTGACGAGTACGCGACGGAAACAGAGCTGCCGGTAAGCGCTGCGGAGCGCGATCGCCTGGCGCACTACTTCCAGCTGTTAATCACCCGACTGATGAACAACGAAGAGATCAGCGAAGAAGCTCAGCATGAGATGGCGCGCGAAGCGGGGATCCCTGAGGGGCGTATCGATGAAATCGCCAACTTCCTGAATCAGTGGGGCAACGAGTAACGCCCCTGCGCCGCTCAGCCTTTGCGAAAAAAAACGGCCCCTTTACGGGGCCGTTTTACGTTACGGTTTTTGATTAAACAAAGTGGATGTGCTTTTTGCCGTGATGGGGTGAAACCTCAATGCGCGCCTCCACCTTGAAGACCTCGCGCAGCATCGCTTCCGTCAGCACCTCATCCGGCGTCCCGCTCGCCACCACCTGCCCGCCCTGCATCACAATCAGCGCATCGCAGAACATCGCGGCGTGGTTGAGATCGTGCAACGCCACAATGCTCGTCACCGGCAGTTCGCTGATGAGGCGCATCAGGTGCATCTGGTGATGAATATCGAGATGGTTGGTCGGTTCATCCAGCAAAATCTCGCCGGGCGACTGCGCCAGCGCCCGGGCGATATGCACGCGCTGCCGCTCGCCGCCGGAAAGATGCTGCCACCCGTCGTCGCGGCGGTTGAACATATCCACGCGCTCCAGTGCCTGGCGCACAATCTCATCATCCTGGTGAGTCCAGGATGAGAGCGGCGAATGGTGCGGGATCCGTCCAAGCTTCACCACGTCGCGCACGCAAATATTGGCGTCGGTCATGGCGTGCTGTTCAACGAACGCCACGCGCTGCGCCAGCTTTTTCCTGGACAACCGCGCGATATCGCCATCGTCCAGCAACACCCTGCCCGCATCCGGGCGGCGAAGCCCCGCGAGAATGCGCAGCAGCGAGGATTTCCCGGAGCCGTTCGGGCCGAGCAGGCCAAGCGTTTGTCCAGTCGGCACGCTCAGCGACACGTTATTCACGATGCGCTTTTTACCCGCCGACCAGCTGATGTTTTCCGCGCGGATGCTCATGAGAATCTCCTTGAGCGATACAGAATCACCGCAAAGAACGGTACGCCGACCAGCGCGGTGACCACGCCCACCGGCAGGCTCTGCGGCGCTATCAGCGTGCGCGAGGCGATGTCCGCCAGCACCATCAGGATGGCACCCATCATCGCGCAGGCGATCAGCAACCGGCGATGCAGCGGGCCGAAGAAATAGCGCATCACGTGCGGCACCACCAGCCCGACAAAACCAATCGAGCCCGCCATGCTGACAATGGCCGCCGTCATCAACGCCGTTACCGCAAAGAGGATCAGGCGCACGTAACCGACCGGAATGCCGAGCGAGGCCGCCGCGTCATCGCCAAAGGTAAAGGCGTCCAGCGCTTTGGCGTGCCACAGGCAGACCGCCAGCCCAATGACGACAACCGCCAGGACGAGCTGAAATTCCGGCCAGCGCACGCCGCTGAAGCTACCGAGCAGCCAGAACATCACATCGCGCGCCTGTTGTGCGCTGGCGGCGGTGCTGATGGTATAGGCGGTGATGGCGTTGAAAAGCTGTGAGGCGGCGACGCCTGCGAGGATCGTGCGCTCATTGCCGCCGCGCGCGCCGTTGGTCAGCAGTGCCACGAACGCGAACGCGGCGAATGCCCCGGTAAACGCGCCCACAGAGAGCGACACCGCCCCGCTGCCGATGCCGAGCACGACGATTGACACCGCGCCGGTCGACGCCCCGGCGGAGACGCCGAGCACGTAGGGTTCCGCCAGCGCGTTTTTCAGCAGGCTTTGCAGCACCGCGCCGCAAATAGCCAGGCCCGCGCCGCTGCACGCGGCCACCAGCGCCCGGCTGAGACGGAAATCCCAGATAACCGTTTCATGGATGCGGTTAAGCGGCACGGCGGTCAGGCCGAGCTTGTTAGTCACCGCCGCAAAGGTGGTTTGCAGCGGAATGGAGAGTTCGCCGATGCCCACGCTCAGTGCGATCACCAGCGCGAGCACGACGACAGAAAGCGCCAGCAGGATGAACGACGGCAGACGCCGGGTGACGGTTAAAGAGACGTCCGCCATCAGTTCAGCCCGAGCTTCTCAAGCTGCGCCGCCACCTGCTCCGCGCCGTAGAGGGTGCGGATGGTCGGGTTCATCGCCTGGCCGTCCATCACCACGATATGCCCCTTTTTCACCGCGTCGAGCTGGCTGACCGCCGGATCGGTTTTCAGGAACTGGATTTTCGCGTCGGCGTTATCCAGCGCCCAGCGGTTGCGGTCAAGGCTGGAAACGACGATCACATCCGGGTTGGTGGCGATGATGCTCTCCCAGCTCAGCGTCGGCCATTCGCTTTCAGACGTGACGGCATTATGGCCGCCGAGCAGATGCGCGATGTAACCCGAAGCGCCGTTTTTGCCGCCGACATAGGCGTCAGCGGAAGGCGACGCGCTGGAGAACCAGAAGAGATACGACAGGTTTTTATGATTTTTGCCGAATTTTTCTTTCAGGGCCGCTTCGCGCGCTTTGAAATCTTTGGTGAGCGCCTCACCGCGCGCCTCGACGTTGAAAATTTTCGCCAGATCGTCGATTTCTTTATAAAGGTACGTCATATCCCACAGCTGGCTGCGGCTGCCGTAGATATCGCCAGTGTTTTTCTTCGTAACGCAGACGCCAGGTGACAGATAGCTGTTAATACCCACCGCCGCGAAATCTTCACGCTTCGCGACTTTACTGTCCGGGCCTAACAGCAGCGGGATCTGCGCGGCGACAAAATCCGGATTCTGCGCAAGGATCGACTCCAGCGTCGGGATCTCAACCGTCAGCAGTTTGACCTTTTCATTTTGCTTCGCGAGCTGCGGCAACACTTTTGTCGGCCAGAAGGCACTGGCGGCCATTTTGTCTTCAAGTCCCAGCAGCAGCATGATTTCGGCGGTGTTCTGCCCGAGCGCCACCATGCGCTCCGGCGCTTTCGTAAAGGTGACTTTCATGCCGCAGTTATCAAGGGTCAGCGGGTATTGTGTGGCAAGAACGGGCGCCGAAGCGGCGCAGAGCAGGCAGAGCGCCAGCGCGTTTTTTACTAAAGCATTCATCAACATCAACCTTAACGTGTTTTTATCGCCGCATGCCGCACGGGAATGGTTACGGGCCGGACAAATTAGAATTTGTATTATGCAAATGAAAATCATTCTTAAGAGGAGGTCTTATACCGGGGCGCCTGCGGGAAGTCAATATCGCCTCGTAAGCGGTTTTTGGCCGGTGAAAGTTGCCAGAGACGGCGCAAATATGTTTTATGAATGCCCTTACTTTTCTGAACAGTTATGCGGTCTTCATGTCCACTCATGCACCCCATGCCACGAGGCACACCTCTCCTTACCTGCTCTCCGCCAGCCAGCTGGTGTTTAACATCGGTTTTTACGCGGTGGTGCCGTTCCTGGCGATTTATCTGCGCGACGATATGCTGCTCTCCGGCGGGCTTATCGGCACCATCATCGGGCTGCGCACATTTTCGCAACAGGGCATGTTTCTGCTGGGCGGCGCGCTTTCCGACCGCTACGGTGCACGCACTATTATCCTGTGCGGCTGCGTGGTGCGTATAACGGGCTATTTGCTGCTGGCGCTGGGCGGCTCGCTCTGGGCGGTGGTGCTCGGCGCGTGTCTGACGGGCGTTGGCGGCGCGCTGTTTTCACCGTCGATTGAATCGCTGCTGGCGCAGGCCGGCACGCGCAGCGAGGCAGAAGGCAAGCGCAGCCGCGCCGAGTGGTTTGCGCTTTTTGCCGTCTGTGGCGAACTGGGCGCGGTGCTCGGCCCGGTACTTGGCTCGCTGATGGCCGGGTTTGGTTTTAAAACGATGGCGCTCGCGGGTGCGGGCGTATTTATTGTCGCGCTAGTGGCGCTGTTTATACTGCTGCCGCGCACGCCGCATCGCGACGGCCCGCTGCAGATTGTTCCCTGGTGGCAGACCTTTCATCAGCCGCGCTTTGTCGCGTTTATCCTGGCCTACAGCGCCTATCTTTACAGCTATAACCAGCTTTATCTGGCGCTGCCGGTGGAGCTGCGCCGCTCCGGCAGCAGCGATGCCGCGCTCGGGCCGCTCTTTATTCTCGCCTCGCTGCTGATCATTACGCTGCAACTGCCGCTCGCGCGCGTTTCGCGCCGTTTCGGGCCCGCGCGTATGTTACCGCTCGGTTTCGGGCTGCTGGCGGCTTCGTTTGTCAGCGTGGCGCTGTTTGCCCCGCTTCCGCCTTTTGCCGGCTGGCTGCGGCTGCTGCCCGCGGCGTGTATGGTGACGCTCCTGACGCTGGGCCAGATGATTATCGTCCCGGTGGGGATGGATCTGGTTCCCCGTTTCGCCGCCGGGCGCAATCTCGGGGCGCATTACGGCGCGCTGGCCTCGATGGGCGGCGTGGCGGTGCTGGCCGGGAATTTTCTGCTGGGCGACGCGCTGGATAACGCGCTGACGCCCGGCGTGCAGGCGGCGGTGCCGTGGCTGCTACTGGCCATCTTCCCGCTGTGCAGCGCGCTGGCGATGGCCGTGTTATGTCGCTTTTACGCGCCCAAGGCGTAGACGCGTTGTCTGGTTATTAAATGTCCATAGCCGCGCTGGCTCACGTTTTTCAGGAGGATATATTGAGCTGGTGAATAAAAGTGCTAAGGTGAGATAACTGGATTGTCACTGCTGCGGCAGGCAAAACCTGATTTCTGGCACTCGCCGGAGGTCAGGTTTTTTTGTTTTCGGGGTTCGGATGAAGATCGCCAAAATTCTTAATAACAATGCCGTGTTTGTGCTGGATGCGCAGGGGCGCGAGCAGGTCGTGATGGGCCGCGGCCTGGCTTTTCAGAAGCGTACAGGCGACGAGCTCGACGCCACGCGCATTGAAAAGGTGTTCGCGCTGCAAAGTGATGAACTGGTGCGCCGCCTCGGCGAACTGCTGGGCCAGATCCCGCTGGAGGTCATGACCACCTGCGATCGGATCATTGCGCTCGCCGCTGAACGGCTCGGCCGGTTGCAGGAGAGCCTCTACGTGACGCTGACCGACCACTGCCACTATGCTATCGAGCGCCAGAAAAAGGGCCTGGCGATCAAAAACGTGCTGCTGTGGGAGATAAAACGGCTCTACCCGAAAGAGTACGCGCTGGGTCAGGAGGCGCGGGCCATAATAGCCCGGCGGCTCAGTGTGGAACTGCCCGAGGATGAGGCGGGGTTTATCGCGCTGCACCTGGTGACGGCGCAACTCAACAGCGAAATGCCCGAGGTGATGCACGTCACCCGCGTGATGCAGGAGATCCTGCAACTGGTGAAGTATCAGCTTCAGCTGGAATACGATGAAGAGTCGCTGAGTTATCAGCGTTTTGTCACCCATCTGAAGTTTTTCGCGCAGCGAATGCTCACCCGCACCGTGGTGGCGGATGACGATCTCTCGCTGCATTCGGCGGTGAAAGATAACTATCCGCAGGCATGGCGCTGCGCGGAGAAGATTTCCGGTTATCTCAGTAAAAGCTATCAGCGCGAGCTGACGGCGGAAGAGATGATGTTTCTCGCGATTCATATCGAGCGGGTAAGAAAAGAAGGGCGTTAAGCCCCGGCCTCTGGGCCATATAAAAAAGGATTGTGACTGCTCCGGCAGGCAAAACCTGAGCGCGGCACCCGGTATTCGGGCGGCTGCTCTCGGGTTTTTTTATGTCTAAAACTCAGTTAACGCATTGAAGGAAAACGGAATGGACTATCAGGCATTAGCACAGGATATTCTCGCCCGCGTGGGCGGCAAAGAGAATATCAGCAGCGTCATCCATTGCGCCACGCGTCTGCGCTTCAGGCTTAAAGATAACGGCAGGGCCGATGCGCAGGGCCTGAAAGCGCATCCGGGCGTCATCATGGTGGTGGAGAGCGGCGGTCAGTTCCAGGTGATGATCGGCAATCATGTGCATGACGTCTGGCTGGCGGTCTGCCGCGAGGCGGGCATTACCGAAGACGCGGCGCCGGCGGCCGATGACGCGCCACGTGGCAGCCTGCTGGCGCGCCTTATCGATATCGTCTCCGGTATCTTTACGCCGTTTATCGGCGTGCTGGCGGCCTCGGGTATTCTGAAAGGATTACTGGCGATCGCGGTTGTCTGCGGCTGGCTCAACACCAGCAGCGCCACCTATAAAATCTGGTTTGCCGCGAGCGACGCGCTGTTCTTTTTCTTTCCGCTGGTGCTGGGCTATACCGCCGGGAAAAAGTTCGGCGGCAATCCATTTATCACCATGACTATCGGCGGCGCGCTGACGCACCCGACGATGATCGCCGCCTTCCAGGCGAGCCAGCAGGCGGGCGCGCTGACGGAGACGTTTCTCGGCGTGCCGGTTATCTGGTTCAACTACAGCGCCTCGGTGATCCCGATTATTTTTGCCGCCTGGGTAAGCTGCTGGCTGGAGAAACAGGGCAACCGGCTGTTGCCCTCCGCAGTTAAAAATTTCTTCACTCCCCTGCTCTGCCTGGGGGCCACTGTGCCGCTCACCTTTTTGATTATCGGCCCGGTCGCCACCTGGCTCAGCCAGATGCTCGCGAACGGCTATCAGTTTATCTACGCCTTCGCGCCGTGGCTCGCGGGCGCGGCGGCGGGCGCGCTCTGGCAGGTGTGCGTGATTTTCGGGCTGCACTGGGGGTTGGTGCCGCTGATGGTCAATAACCTCGCGGTGCTCGGGCAGGATTCGCTGTTGCCGATGCTGCTGCCGGCGATTATGGGCCAGGTGGGCGCGGCGCTGGCCATCTTTTTGCGCAGCCGCGACGCGCGGCAAAAAACGTTGGCCGGATCGTCTGTTACCGCCGGGATTTTCGGTATTACCGAGCCTGCGGTCTACGGCGTTAACCTGCCGCTGCGACGGCCGTTTATTTTCGGCTGCGTGGCGGGCGCGGTTGGCGGCGCGATTGTCGGCTTCAGCCACAGCCACGTTTACTCGTTCGGGTTTGCCAGCGTCTTTACGCTCGCGCAGATGATCCCGCCGGGCGGCGTGGACGCGACCCTCTGGGGCGGCGTATTCGGCACGCTGACGGCGCTGGTGCTCGCCTGCGGATTAACGCTCGCCGCCGGGCTGCCGGGACGTATCAAAGAGAGCAGCAACACTTCTCAGGCGCTTCCGCAGAACGCCGCGCTGGCACCGCTTAGCGGGACGGTGCTGGCGCTTGATGACGTGCCGGACCCGACCTTCGCCAGCGGCCTGCTGGGCGCGGGCGCCGCCATTATTCCTTCCGGTAACGAGGTGCGCGCCCCGTTCGCGGGCAGCGTGGCGTCGCTGTTCGAGACGCGGCACGCCATCGGCTTACAGGGCGATAACGGGATGGAGCTGCTGATCCATGTCGGCATCGATACCGTAAAACTGGAGGGTAAACCTTTCACCGCCCATGTGCGCGTCGGCGACCACGTACAGCCGGGCGACCTGCTGATCACCTTTGATCGTCAGAGCATCATTGACGCAGGCTATGATTTAACCACCCCGATTATTATCAGCAACAGCGACAGCTACCGCGCAGTGACGACAGTGGCGGCCACGGCCGTCACTGCTGGCATGCCGCTGCTGGCCGCTGAACCGGCTTAATCACAGGAGAACATCATGAAAACTTTCCCGGACGGCTTTCTGTGGGGCGGCGCCGTCGCCGCAAACCAGGTTGAGGGCGCTTATCTTACGGATGGCAAAGGGCTTTCCACCTCTGACGTGCAGCCTGAAGGCATTTTAGGCCCGGTGGTTGAGCGCGTGCCAGGCGACAGCGGCATTAAAGACGTGGCGATCGATTTTTACCACCGTTACCCGGACGATATCGCCCTGTTTGCCGAAATGGGCTTTAGCTGCCTGCGCGTTTCCATCGGCTGGACGCGTATCTTCCCGAACGGCGACGAACAGGAACCCAACGAGGCGGGACTGGCGTTCTACGATAAGCTTTTTGATGAACTGGCGGCGCATAACATCACACCGCTGGTGACGTTGTCACATTATGAGATGCCCTGGGGGCTGGTGACGCAGTACGGCGGATGGGGCAACCGCGAGACGATCGGTTTTTTCGAACGTTATGCGCGCACCGTGTTCACCCGTTACCGGAACAAGGTCAAACTGTGGCTGACCTTTAACGAAATTAATATGTCGCTGCACGCGCCGATGACTGGCGTCGGCCTGCCGGAAGAGAGCACGCAGGCGCAGATTTATCAGGCTATCCATCATCAGCTGGTGGCGAGCGCGCTGGCGGTGAAGGCGTGCCACGAGATAATCCCGGACGCGAAAATCGGCAATATGCTGCTCGGCGGCCTGATGTATCCGCTCACCTGCAAGCCGGATGATGTCTTTGCGGCATTGCAGGAGAACCGCACCTGGCAGTTCTTCGGCGATATCCAGTGCCGCGGCGCTTATCCTGGCTACATGCTGCGTTATTTCCGCGACAACGGTATCTCGCTGACTATTACCGAGGAAGATCGCGCGGCGCTGCGCTCAACGGTCGATTTCATCTCCTTTAGCTACTACATGACCGGCTGCGTGACGACTGACGAGGCGCTGAACCAGCAGGCGCGCGGCAACATTCTGAATATGGTGCCGAACCCGCATCTGCAAGGCTCTGAGTGGGGCTGGCAAATCGACCCTGTCGGGCTGCGCACGCTGCTGAATGTGCTCTGGGATCGCTATCAGAAGCCGCTGTTTATCGTTGAGAACGGACTTGGCGCGAAAGACCGCGTGGAGGAAGACGGCACCATTAACGATGATTACCGCATCAATTATCTGAACGATCATCTTGTTCAGGTGCGCGAGGCGATTGAGGACGGCGTGGAGGTGATGGGCTACACCAGCTGGGGGCCGATTGATCTGGTGAGCGCCTCGAAGGCCGAGCTGTCGAAACGTTACGGCTTTATCTATGTCGACCGCCACGACGACGGCAGCGGCACCTTCGCCCGCAGCCGCAAGAAAAGCTTTTACTGGTACAAAGACGTGATTGCCAGCAATGGCGGATCGCTGCGCTGAGGCGCATACCACGCTGGCGGGCTTTATGTTCGCCGCGTTTTTTCTTTTCCAGCCCTCTGCTTTTTTTGCCGCCTGTTTAAAAACAGCAGAATAATATTAGAAACGCTTAAGAATTTTCTTGGTTTATGAAACCGGTCTCAGCGGTTAAAACACTACGGGTGCTTATTTTGGCTTTTCTCTTAATGCTTACATTTCCTGATACTTTCCTGACAATATCTCCATAGTTTTTTAAACAGGCCAGCAGGATAAGCTTTTCATTAAACGATAAAACTCCGTTTTAAATAAATGGAATAAAAGACGTACCAATAAAAGCGGTTCGCTATTTAATCAGAATGATTAAATATAAAACAGTTAAACTGCTGAAAAAGGGACTTTTTTTGGTGAGAGCGGAAGCGTCGTCAACCCTGACAACGCTTCCGGGAGAGAGGTTTAACGGCGTTTGCCGCCACGTGAAGGCAGCGTGCGCGATTTCACCAGAACCGTATGCTTATAAAAGGCATAGGCGATGACAGCAACCAATAAGACAATCAATGCTATGGTCATTTTGACGATAACCTTCCTGATGGTGTGACTATTTTAATAATGACGGTATATCATACATGAATCTATATTACAGATGCATCTTTATTATTTTTGTGGCTGTTTAGCCAGCGTTTAATAATATTCTGTTCCGTATTTCATTATCAATAGCAGGTTAAACCTGTACAGGGTTCATCCTGAGGTTATTGGTAATAAGCATCCCTAAGAGGTGAGAAATTCGCCTGCCGCTTCAGACTACCACGACCGCTGCGTTCCATTGCCATAGCAAAAACGGATGACGCTTTGCTGCCATCCATTTCATTGCCCCGTTCGAACTGAAGGTGATGAAGGCTACTTATTAAAATGTACCTTTGAAAAAGTAGCTTTACCGAAACGCGAGGTTAAGGGGATAATCCTGCTACTTTTTACGAGGCGCAACATCGCGGATGCGTGCGTTTATGGAGGGGTGATGACGGAACTGCCTGACGACAACCTGCTGCCTGGCGCTTTTTCAGGAGAGCACTTCAGCGATCTCCGCCCGCTCGCCGTGGGTGGCGAGGCGCGGCCCCTCAACCCGGCGATGGCCTATCTTTTAAGCCTGCCGTCTGCCGCGAGCCGCCAGACCATGCGATCCTTTTTGCATATCGTCGCCGGCATGCTCGGTGCCCGCGCGATGCAGCACTGCCCGTGGGGCAGCCTGCGGCGGCATCATGTGCAGGGCTTACTGGAGATGCTTTCGGCATCCGGCCGCGCGCCTGCCACAATCAACACTTATCTGTCTGCGATGAAAGGCACCGCCCGCGAGGCGTGGATGATGAAGCTGATGGATACCGACAGCTATCAGCAAATCCTTGCCGTACGGGCGGTACGCGGCAGCCGTCTCACCCGCGGGCGGGCATTGACTGCACAAGAAGTTCGCGCGCTGTTTTTGCTCTGCGAGCAGGACAAAAGCTGTAAAGGCCCTCGCGACGCGGCGATGCTGGCGGTGATGCTGGGCTGCGGGTTGCGCCGCTCGGAGGTGGTCGGGCTGGATTATGCGAGCATCCTCGAGTCAGACCAGGCCCTGCGCGTGCTCGGTAAAGGCAATAAAGAGCGGCTGGCATTTATGCCGGATGCGGTCTGGCAGCGGCTCCGGCACTGGACTGACAGCGTGCGCGGCGAACACCCCGGCCCGCTCTTCACCCGCATTCGCGCCGGTGACGATGTCACGTCTGAGCGCCTGACCCCACAGGCGGTGTACCATATTCTGAACGAGCGCCGTATGCAGTGCGGCATCGATGACTGCGCGCCGCACGATCTTCGCCGCACGTTCGCCTCCATGATGCTCGATAACGGCGAAGATCTGATCACAGTGCGTGACGCAATGGGCCATGCCAGCGTCACGACGACGCAAAAATATGACCGCCGCGGCGATGCCCGCCTGCGCCGCGCGGCAAATAAAATCAAGCTTTGAAAACGTCTGGCTGTATGGCGTTTCGATACACCTCTACGGCGCAATCTCCCGCCCGCGGTAATCGATAAAGCGGCACTGCGGCTTATCCAGCGCGGCGTTAATAACGTCTTTCAGCCCTGCCGCGCTCTCGTCTACCGTCACCGGCGCGCGCTTGCCGCCCATATCGGTCTGGACCCAGCCGGGGTGGAGCAACAGCACGCTGCGTTTACCCGGCAGCGCTGTTGTCACGGCAAACGAGCGCGCCAGCGAATTCAGCGCGCTCTTACTGGCGCGATAGAGCGCCATGTCACCCGTATCGTTATTTGTGTAGCTGGCGGTGCTGGAGGACATAAAGGCTATAACACCGCCTTCACGTACCTGCGAGAGCATCATTTCCGCCAGCCGCACCGGCGCGATAGCGTTGGTCAGAAAGAGCGAGGCAATCTCCTGTTCGGTGGCCTGCGATACGCTCTGATGATTCGGCCCGAAGATACCGGCGTTAACGATGAGCGCATCGAAGGTTACGGCACTGAGCTGTTCATGAAGTCGGGCACAGCTCGCCGGGTCGGTCATGTCCAAGATTTGCGTCGTGATACGCGGATGGGTGTCCTCGCTTTTTTTCTCGCGCACGGTGGCAATGACGTCGGCGCCATCTCGCGCGAAAGTGTCTGCAAGACCACGGCCAATCCCGCGTGATGCGCCAATAATCAGGATATGCTGTACCGTCATGATTCTTTTACCTGCAATAATAATGAACCTATGCTGTTGGGTTTAATCACTCCGAAAGTCGATAAACCCCTGCTCCCCAGTAGTCTTCTTCGGATTTGCGGATTTCGCACCAGCCCTGACGAAGAAGGCGGCGGGCAATCAAACGATTCATAATGCCATGCCCCATCAGTAGCACCGGACCTTCCTTGTTGCTGGCAAGCGTTGCCAGGTTTTCCGCCGCCGTCGCCGCGCGCGCTTTTGCGGCATGCAGCGTTTCAGCATTGCCCAATAACCCGCACAGCCATAGCACGCGAAAAATGCCACTCCATGCCAGAGGCGACAAACGCAGCCCGCCGATACCATACGCCGGAAGCTCTGCCTCTCGGTATAAGGTATCGGTTTGCACTGGCTCATAACCGAGTGCTTTTAGTGAAGAGATTGCGCGCGGTAAGTCGCTGCTGATAACCGTATCTGCGCGGGCCGCCAGTTGACGGCTCGTGGAAGGGGGAACATCGCTCCCTGTATCAGCCTCGTTATAACGGCTTATCCAGCCTGGCATATTTCGGGCACCGATCACGCCTGAATTCGCTATATCAGGCCTGCCGTGGCGCATCAGAATGATTTCCATATCTTCCTTTCTACAGGTGAAACACCTGGGATGAGAAAAAATATCCCACCAGCGCCAGTACTACCACAATAACGCCTGAAAAAATCGCTCCGCTGGCCCATGCGAAGGGGGCGATCTCCTCTTCTTTTTTGATATCCGCGTAACGCTTTAGCGCCTGCTCTGCCAGGGCCGCGTCAATTTCTTCGAACTGTTTTTCGTAACCTTTGGCTTTCAGCCGCGAGGCTTTTTCAGTATCGGCTTTGTCGAGCGCAAAAAGCTGGCTGCCTTTTTTAAAGAAGACGAACGTGGTCATGGTGGACTCCTGTCGTGGTGACGCGCTATGCCTAACATACCGGAACGAAATGCATTTTGTATATTAATACCTTAAAGCGCATTTAACGGAAAAGCAGACCGTCGCTGATACATAAAACCATGAATAAGTGTCCATCAGTCGGGATGGGAAAACAGAGGAAGTGGTGGCGGGGAATTATTCGCAGTACGGTCGATCATGCCCTGGACGATCGGTAATCCGCCTGTAAAAACGCCCGGTACAGGTACCGGGCGTGGCGTAAAAAATAATCTTTTTTATCTGCTAATCAGAAGCTTTGCCAGTCGTTATCTGATACTGCGGCGGCGGCGGGCACCGGGCGCAGCGTTTTAATCGGCGTAACCGGTGCGGCGGCATGACGCGCCGCGCTTTTAACGTGACTTGTGGCGGCGATGGTAAATGCACCAACCAGCTGGTTCAGGGACGCGGCCTGCTCCATCAGCGACTGCGACGCCGCCGAGGCCTGTTCGACCAGCGCGGCGTTCTGCTGGGTCACATCGTCCATCTGGTTGACGGCCAGATGGACCTGGTTGATGCCCTGCGCCTGCTCCTGCGCTGCCACAGAGATCTCATCAACAATATCCGTTACCTGACGCACCGCCTCGGTCATCTTGCTGATGTTCTGGCCGACACCTTCCGCCTGGGTGGAACCCGTCTCGACATACTGCATAGAGTTTTCAATCAGCTCTTTGATTTCACGTGCGGAGGAGGATGAACGTTGCGCCAGCGTGCGCACTTCACCGGCCACCACGGCAAACCCTCTGCCCTGCTCGCCCGCACGCGCCGCTTCCACCGCAGCGTTGAGCGCCAGAATGTTGGTCTGGAAGGCAATCCCCTCGATCATCGCGATAATGTCGGTGATTTTCGAGGAACTATCGCGAATACTGCTCATGGTCGCCAGCATGGTATTAACGCGCGACTGGCTGTCTTCCGAAATATCGCGCGCGTTTTTCGCAAGCTGGCTTGCAAGCTGGGTATTTTCCGCGGTCTGACGCACGGTTTCGCTCAGCTCTGACATGCTGGCTGCAGTCTGCTCCAGCGAGGCGGCCTGTTCTTCAGTACGTGAAGAAAGATCTTCGTTACCGGCGGAGATCTGGCCGGAAGCAGAGCTGACCGACTGCGCGGACGCTTCGACAGCGGCGAGTGATGAAGCCACATTGGCTGCCAGCGTATTATATGCTTTGGCCGTCTGGCCTATCTCATCCTTACGGGAATCGTCAGCGCGCAGTGTCAGATCAAGATGCTCGCTCGCGGTTTCCAGCGTCTGGCGCATGCTGTTGAGCTGGTTGCGAATCGAGAAAATCGTCTTCAGCGTGAAGAAGCCGAGAATAAGAATGACCACTGCCGAGCCGCCAATCAGCGTCCAGAGCGTCTGGTAATAGGAGCTATCATTTTCCTTACGCAGCGTTTTGCCGACGTCAATGTTGACCCCCAGCTGTTTCTGATACAACGCGATAAGCTGACGCGCGGCTCCGCCGACACCGTTGTCATCACGCAGTGCGGCGAGCGCGACAGCGTTATTGTGCGCACGCGAGCTCTCTAAAAATGCCGGTAACCGGGACTGAAGCGTCTGGATCAGTGTGCCGGCGCTTTCAGAAATCTGCCGGTCTTCCTCGCTGGAGATTTCATTTTGCAGATAAAACTGGTTCTGCGTGGAGATGCGGTTAATGACCGTATTGATCTCTTTTTCAATCTCGGCCTGACCTGATGCGTCAGCGGTATTCTGGTGGCGGTAGAGCCAGATAATCAACGTATTACTACCATCAATCATTTTGCCGATATCAAGCACCGACGGAAGTGTGTTTTCCTGGACGTACTGGAACCTTGCCTGAAAATTGCTGACGACCACCACCGATGTGATCACCATAGCGATCAGCGCGGCAGAAAGTAATGAAAACGTCAGCATAAGACGTTGTGTAATGGACATGGAGTGTTTCCTCGGTGTTGCTTATTTTTGCTGTATGGAGCCAGTGCTTAAATCAAACCGGCACAACGAATATCGGCAGCCAGGCGGCCGATAATTAGCCCGGCCCGTAGGCTTTTTCGTATGATCATGATTCTCAAAACATTAAATTTTTTAAACTAAAGGCATGTTAATTATGTGGTAATTCGGTGCGGTGCTTTTTTTCGGCTCGCCACGTCAGTTTGCTCTAAGGTTTATGTCAGTAAGCGAAAGCCCGTGCACCGTTGCGCTGGCGTCGCCACACCTCAGGAGGCCTTTGTGATCACACTGTGTAACGCCTGCGGCACGTCATATCAGGTTGACAATGCCCGGCCACAGCGCTGCAAAATTTGCGACGATGAGCGGCAGTTTGTCCCGGTAACGGGGCAGCAATGGGTGGCGCGTGATGCGCTGCTGGCGACCCATTCCAATAAATGGAAGCAGCATACCCCGGATCTTTTCAGCATCCGGACGGTGCCGGATTTTGCGATTGGCCAGCGTGCGTTTCTGCTGCGTACCCCGCAGGGGAATATCCTCTGGGACTGCGTCGCCACGCTGGATGACGCCACAAAAACCCTGATTTCTGCGCTCGGTGGGCTGATGGCTATCGCCATTTCGCATCCGCACTTTTACACCACGATGCAGGACTGGGCGGCCGCTTTTAACGCGCCGGTGTATCTGCACGCCAGCGACCGCGAATGGATCATGCGCGACAGCCCATTTATCCGGCTGTGGGAGGGAGATGAAATGGCGCTTGCTGAGGATATTCGTGTGATTCGCCTCGGTGGGCATTTTGCCGGCGGCTGCGTGCTGCATGACGCGCGCGGCGATGGGCTGCTGCTGACTGGTGATATTTTGCAGGTGACACCGGGCGCGAACAGCGTCTCTTTTATGTGGAGTTACCCGAATATGCTGCCGCTCCCGGCAGCGACCGTCAGGGCAATGACCGACCGGCTCCGGGGCGTGACATTTTCGACGCTCTGGGGCGCGTTTGAAGGCCGTGAAATTACCGCCGACGCCAGCGAGCGGGTGCGCCGTTCGGGCGAAAAATATGTGGTTTGTCTGAATCGTGCGGATTAACGCGTTGAATGATGCTCAGTTCCGCTCATACGCGACCCGACCATCAACGTAAGTGCGGTATATCGCGCGATCGTCACCCAGCGTCATCATCACAAAAAGCTTATCAAACAGGGTCACGGAATTGTCATAGCGGAGCTGCTGCAGCGGCGTTGAGGTCGGCTCCAGCACCACAAAATCCGCCTCTTTGCCCGGCATAAAGTTGCCAATCAGATGATCAAGCCCCAGCGCCTTCGCGCCGCCCAGCGTGGCGAGATAAAAGGCCTCGTCAGCGGATAACGGATAGCGCTGCAACTGCCCGACTTTATACGCCTCGTTCAGCGTTTGCAGCATGTTGAATGTCGTTCCTGCGCCAATGTCCGTCCCGATACCGACGTTCACTTTTTTCTGCCACGCTTTGTGCAGATTAAACAACCCGCTGCCGAGATAGAGATTGGACGTAGGACAGAAAGCGATACTGGAGCCGGTGTGGTGCAGGCGATCCCACTCGCTGTCTTCCAGATGCACGCAGTGCGCAAAGATGCAGGTGTGCCCGGTCAGGCCATAGTGGTGATACACATCCAGATAGCCGTCACGCTCCGGATACAGCGTTTTCACCCACTCAACTTCGGCTTGATTTTCAGATAAATGCGTCTGGAACCAGGTATCCGGATATTCTTCGCGCAGGCGCTGCGCCATCGCCAGTTGTTCCGGTGTCGATGTCGGGGCAAAACGCGGCGTGATGGCATACAGCAGTCGCCCTTTCTTATGCCATCGCTCAATCAGCGCCCTGCTTTGTTCATAACTGCTTTGTGCATCATCCAGCAGCCAGTCCGGCGCGTTGCGATCCATCATGACCTTACCGGCGATGAGACGCATGTTTATCAGGCTGGCTTCCTCGAACAGCGCGTCCACCGACTGCGGATGAACCGAGCCAAAAACCAGCGCCGTGGTGGTGCCGTTACGTAATAGCTGCTTTATGAAAAAAGCGGACATCTCGCGTGCGTATTCCCGGTCTTCATAGCGCCGCTCGGCAGGGAACGTATATTTGTTCAGCCAGTCCAGCAGCTGTTCGCCATACGCGCCGACCATTTCACTTTGTGGGTAATGAATATGGGTATCGACAAAACCGGGCACAATGATTTTCCCGCGATAATCCCGTACGCGAACTGTCTCCGGAACCTGTTCTTTTCCTTTTTCCCACTCACCGAACCATTCAATTTTACCGTGGCGAATCAGCAATAAGCCGTCTTCAATAAACCGCAGCGCCGGTGCTATCTCCTGAGGGGTTTCAGCGGTCCGGGTGAAATCTATAAAACTGCCGCGTACGGCTGGTCTGTTCTACTGGCATCGGAAACTCCTGCGAGCTGTCTTTTTTTCTTCGGCGACTCTCTATTGATGGGTTTTAATGCACTTTTCGTAGTATAGGGTTTTATCTCAGAACGGCATTGCGATGGCGCAAGTCATGTCCGGCGCACAGGCTCAAACGGCGTGCCTTTACCCTGCTAAGCCAAAAACCATGCAGCGAATTGATGGTTTCACTACACCTTCGGAGTGGGACTGACGTAGTCAGGCCGTATCTCCGGCCTACGGGTCCGCAGGAGCCGTCTGGCGGTGTAGTTACAACATACGTTTAAGCGAATCCGGTTTACCCGCCCTTCGGGCGGGCGCGGGCGGCCCGGCAATGGGTGAGTGCGCGCTCAGGGGGTTCAGGAACAAATCTGACGCCACAACCGCGGCCGGAAGCGACACGAAGGTTTCAGAACAGCACATACGGTTTCAGTGACTATCCCGTATAGCTTCATTGTATGTTGTAACTATCAATAAGGCGTTTCTTGTGTGCTTTTACTGGTAATGGTGGCTGACAACGTCGATATAGTATTGCCGTCAGTAAACGTAAAAGTAACGGCCATCGCTACGCCAACAGGAGACACTACGTGATTGTTTATACTTATCCCAGGAGCCGCTCGCTCAGGGTGCTCTGGACGCTTGAAGAACTGGGCGTGCCGTATGAGTCCATCAAAGCCGATATTCTTTGCGACGCCCCGACGGTACCGTCGCCGCATCCACACGGTAAAGTCCCGTTTTTGACAGATGGCGACGTTTCTATCTCCGAGACGCTGGCCATCTGCACATGGCTTTGCGAAAAACAGCCTGCCACCGCGCTCTTTCCCGCCGATCCCGCCCGACGCGCCGCGATAAACAGCTGGATCAGTTTCGCCTTAACGGATCTGGAATCGCCGGTATGGAATTTACTTAAACAGATGATTTTTGTGCCGGAAGCGCAGCGGTCCGCCGCACTGACACATTATTTCAAAACCGAAGCCGCGAAAGCAGTGGCGATGGTGGATTTGGCGGACAACGCGCCGTGGATAACGGGCAACGATTTTACGCTGGCCGATATTTTTATGTCGCATACGCTTTTCTGGGCAAAACTGGGCGGTATTACGCTTGGCGAGACGCTCGAAAATTACGTGAATCGCGCCTTTTCCCGCCCCGCGTTTACCCAGGCCCAGTTGCGAAATAACCAGTGATGACGGGTCATCATTAACGCCGCCGCGTATGCCCTCACCGGCCGTAAAAGCCGTCCAGATAGGTCTGCGCCAGATCGTCACCCAGCATCCATTTTTCGCGCGGGCTGCTGTTGTCATCGAGAAACTGGCCGCGATGATTGGCAAATTCACTGGTGGTCTGCATACCGCCGGCATCAGCACGGTAAGCCTTCGCCTGGCGCTCTGCCCAAGCGACGTCGCGCCCCTGCGCTTTATCCGTTTTGCCCTGGTTATAAACACTGGTAAATGCAGGCAAAAGCGCGGCGATGCTGCCTGCTTTATCAACCCTTAAATTCGCGTCGTGCGACTCCATTCCCTGCAGCACATAGTGGCGCGCGTGCATTTCCGGCGACGTTCTGGTCGTACATCCTGCTAACAGCGCAGCCACAGCCACCACTACCACTCCATAACGCCTCATACTTTCTTCCTGAAGTTGTCGGTTTATCGCGTTGAGGCCCGACGCATTTAGCTTTTGCGCGCTAACCCCATGTACCAGGTAATAAATATTACCGCGCTAAATAAGGGGTTAATACATACCTAATCAGGGGGTTGCGCAGACATCGCAGACATGCCTCCACTAAATACCAATAAAAAACCGCGCAGGGCTAACCCTGCGCGGCTCATCTTTAACACTCCGTCGTCAGGCCATCTGCTGACGGGTACTGAAGAACGCCAGTGCGGTCTCCAGCGCTTTCGCCTGCTCTTCAAGCGACATCGCCGCGGCGGAAACCTGCTGCACCAGAGAGGCGTTCTGCTGCGTCACGCTGTCCATCTGGTTCACCGCCACGCTTATCTGATCCACGCCGCGAGTTTGCTCATCCAGCGCCCGTACGATTTCATTGATAGCAAGATGAACGCTGGTAACGGCCTCAATGATCTGTTTCATCGTCGAGCCGGTTTCATTGACCAGCGTCACGCCCTGCCCGACGCGCCCGGTCGATTCTGCGATGAGCTGTGAAATCTCCTTCGCCGCGTTGGCGCTGCGGCTCGCGAGCGTTCGTACCTCACCGGCCACGACAGCGAAACCGCGCCCCTGTTCACCGGCGCGCGCCGCTTCCACGGCCGCGTTCAGCGCCAGGATGTTAGTCTGGAAGGCGATGCTGTCGATGATGCTGGTGATGTCGCTGATTTTCTGCGAGCTTTCATCCACCTGCGACATTACATGCACCACGCGATCGACCAGTGCTTCGCCCGCACCGGCGATATCCTTCGCGTGCTCCGTCAGCACAATAGCGCGCGACGCGCTCTCGGCGTTGTTTTTCACCGTCGCGGAAATTTCCTCCATGCTGGCCGCCGTCTCGACAATCGCCGCCGCCTGCTCTTCGGTGCGGGAGGCCAGATCGGTATTGCCCGCCGCGATTTCGCTGCTGCCGGCGCGAACAGAGTGGCTGGCGTCGCTGATATCGCCGACGATCTCACGCAGCCGCGACTGCATGGTGCTTAACGCATAAAAGATGCTCCAGGTATCGCCCTGCTGCACCGGAATGACATTATTCAGGTTGCCATGCGCCACAGAGAGCGCAATTTCGGCTGCCTCCAGCGGCTCGCCGCCCACCGGTCGCGCCACTTTGCGGGTAAATACCAGCGCCACCACCAGGCTCACGACCGCGATGCTCAGCACCATCAAAATGAGGGCATTGATAAGCCCCTGCCAGGCTTCGGCCATCACCACGCTGACCGGCGTGACCACCGCCAGTTTCCACGGCGTGCCGCTGTTGCCCACGGCAATCGTGTTCCAGGTGATAAACGCCGGTTCGCCCAGCACCGGATCGTCATAGCGGATCACCTCGCGGCCCGTCACGGTGCCTTTGTAGGGCTTGCCGATGGTCGCTTTATCCGGCGCGGAAATGACTTTATTGTCTGCCGAGAGCAGCAGCGCATAGCCGACGCCATCCCACGGTTTGATAGCGCCTACCATCTTTTGCAGCGTTTCGAGAGAGAAATCAGACGTCACCGAGCCCTGGAATTTGCCGTCGCGCATAATCGGGGCGGCAATCGAGGTCAGCATCACGTCCACACCGTTGTACGGGTAGATGTAAGGCTCGATGATGACATCTTTCTGGCGCTGGCGCGGGAGGACATAATAGTCGCCGCTGCCAGGCGTTTCATAATCCACCAGATTATGCAGCGCCGGGTTACCGGCACTGTCGCGGTCCACATAACGCGCATAACGCCCTTTGGGATCCTGGCCCGCCTGCCCTGCAAACGTGGCATCACTTGCGTCAAAGGCGTTGGGTTCAAACGTCAGTGACATCGACAGGAAATCATCATGGGCGCGCAAAAAGCTGATTAACAACTGCTCCAGCCCTTTACGATCGTTAAGCCCGGATTCATGCAGCGCCCAGGCGCTGATCCCCACGTCGCGTGCGGCTGTTAACGCCGAATCCAGACGACGGCTCACCTCTAAGGTTTCCGTTTGCGCAATTTGTTGCAGGTGTTTTTTCGCGACATATTCCTGCTGTGACATCGACTGCCAGAGCAGTAAGCCCATTGTGATGCCAAAGCCTGCCGTTATCGTGACAAAAATCGATAACAACATCAGGGTTTTGGTCTTAAGCCTTCTTTTCGAAAGGTGCTGATCGATCATTATCATCTCCTGGACGCCGCCAGAAAGGCGGGACATATTTACTCACTATCGGCAACTATCCAGGAAGTCTTATGCGTATGGGTCATTTAATTTTCTTAACGCAAACGGGACAGAATAAGCGAAACGGGGAAACGTATTACGATCAACGAGAAGGAAAATGCGCAGGAAACAGGAAAAAAAGCGGGCCGCCTGACATCGCGGCAGCCCGTAAACAGAATATTGGCTAAGGTGCCCCTTTCCTGATGATGCTATCGTAGCGCCTGAACCTTAAGGGAAACTTAAGGCATAAGTTAAATCTTAAATATTTATGTGATGGCACCATCATTACGCGAATTCAATGTTGAAAATGGGGGCTAAAAATCTCAAACCTCAGCAAATTCCAGCTTCGCTTTTACGCGTTCAAGCGCCTGAAGATAATCGATATTCTCAATAAGCTGGTGTAATTCTCGCGTTTCTCCGCCTGACTCCGCCAGCGCATCTTCAATAAACGGCAAATGACCAAAACGATGTAAGATCACGTTTTTCTTTTGCATCCCGTTCAGCGAACAAAGCGTGATATAGCGGAAGCGCTTTTTATAGGTGGCATCATTTTTGAGTTTTTCCACAGCCTCGCACGGCGCGGAAATAATGCAGCGGAATGGCGTTATCAGATACGGCTTAAGCAAGGTGAGAACGCGCATCCCTGGCGACATCTCGTCATTGTCCGCCGTGAACGCATGCGTGCCGTCCAGGTACAGAATGACTTTATGCCGCTCGGCCAGCGCCACGGCAAACGCCAGCTTTTTCTCTGTCTCTTCCTCACTGGCATTCCCGGCAAACAGCGACACCATATTAATTTCAGCCAGATGGCAGCCTGGCTGGATCTGCGACAGGTAACGCGAGAGATTACGGACAAAACAGGACTTGCCGACGCCCTCATTGCCGGAGACGACAAGACTGTTGGTATTGCGGCAGGATAAAATTGCCAGAGCAGAAAGGATTTCCGTTTCACGATACATGACATCCGGGATATTCCCGCTGGCGAGCATTCCCATCAGATCGCTGGCATGAATACCACTTTCTTTTAACTGGGAATAAAACGCCTTCCTGTCATGTTGTGGCTCAATGGTGAACAAATTGTTAGGTGGTGTCATTTTATTTTCCTTAAGCGTGTAATTACAAAAGTAATAATCCCGGCCTCATTCATTTCTGAATAAGGCGCTTAATCGCGCTACGCTTTTCTTTTAAAAATAATGATGGTGCCAGTTAACAGACACGGTTTATCCGACGCCAGAGTCATTTCTGTCTACGTTTTTATGTGTCTTTTCTGGGCGTTACGATGTTAAAAGCGTCGCGTTGAATACCCCATGTAGGTTTTGCATCTCCCGTCAGACTTCCAGGTCATCAATAGCCGACGAGATTGCATCAGGAAAACTTGATAATTAAGCATCACTAAAATTTGATTTAGCGTGAAGATAGGCAAAAATCTTAAAGCCGTCAACCGCCGAAATAATTATCGATAAATAAGTTATTCCTTATCCCGTGAATTAGCGAATTAAGATTTTCCTCAGTATTAATTCTGAAAATAAAGCGGTAATTTGTCCGGTTATTTTTTTTAGCGGTTAAAAACTGACTACCCCGAAATGGTCGCAACCAGCGTGGGGCACACAGAAAAAACCCTGCCGGAGCAGGGTTTGTTGCGCAATAAGGTGAAAATTGCGTATCAGAACGTACTGTAAAGCAGCGCGGAAACCGTGAGCAGCCCGCCGGTGGCCACTACGACAGCCGTCGGGCCGCGCAGTGAGCGCAGCGCGTCGCGGGAGTAAATCAGGTACGTCGGGATCAGGAAGATGGCGGTCAGTGGCCCGCAGACCGTTTCGATCAGCGTAATCACGTCCGGGTTGAGATCCACTACGGCGAACGTCACGATAAACATCGCCAGGAATGCGAATGCCTTTGCATGTTTTTTCATACCTGCGCGCTCGGCCACCAGCGCCGTGATAGTTTCCGCAACAGGCAGGCAGACGCCGAGAAACGATTTCGTCATCCCGACGATCGCGATAAACGGTGCCAGGATAAACAGCAGGTCCAGACCGCCCTGGCTCTGCATCACCGAGAGCATATTGAGGTTCTCCGCTTTCGCCCGGGCAAAGACGGCCGGAGGGTTCGCGAGAAGGCAGCTCAGCACAAAGAATACGATGCTGAAAATAATCAGCGCATAGGCCACCCGCACGACCCGCACCGACTTCATCTCGCCGCCATGACCACTTTCGCGATAGTACGACGCCAGCGGCGCAATCAGCGGCGCAGAGCAGAGCGCGAAGGAGATAAGCGGCAGCGTCAGCCAGATATTTTTAAACGCCTCACCGGCGGGTTCGCCAGCCGGGATGAGCGGCATGCTGAAGTTCGACAGGCTCCAGGCGGGGATCTGGATAACCGCTATCAGCAGCAGCGACAACGCAAACGGCAGCGCCAGCGCGCCCATCATGCTGACGACTTTATCGCGGCCTTTACTGAGCGCCAGGAATAAAGCCGCGACGACAATAAACGCCAGCAGCGCGCGGTTCACCGGGGCGAAATGCAGGCGATTGACCAGATAATCTGAAAGCGCATTGACCAGCGAGATGGCATACACCAGCGTGACCGGAAAATGTGCGACGCAGAAGAAAACACGAATTGCCGCTCTCCCCTTCGCGCCAAAAAAGGCACCAAACAGCGGCAGCGTGCCGTCATCCGGCTGGTTGTCACGCATAAATACACGGCAGATAAGCACATGCGGCACCAGCGAGAGGGGAATGCCCAGCACCAGCAGCAGAAGAAAAACCAGCGGACCGCGCGTGCCGATTTCGACAGGAAGGAACAACGTACCCGCGCCGACGGTGGCGCCGTAAACGCCCAGCATCCAGAGGGTGTCCCGGAATGTCCAGACGGTACGGGCAGACAGAGTGCTGTCCGTAGTGGTTGATATTGTCATTGTATCTGTTTTCAGCTTTATGGATTAAGAATGTACCGATGCCGTTTTCACAGGCCGGTTAAGAAAAAACGCACAGGGCGCAAACAGGGGCTGAATGATATAGAAATCGGACGCTGAATTCGAAGTTCACGACGGATAAAACGTAAATAAACGCAACGACGCGCGTGGTAATGACAAAGGGGCGTCGGCCCCTTTGTCACTGGTTTACTCAGAACCATTGCCCGAATTTGCGGATGTAGAACCGCTTCATGCCCTGCACGACCACGCAATAGGCGAAAAGAATCCCCACCAGCCACGGGAAATAGCTCAACGGCAATGGCACCAGCCCAATCATATGGCCGAGCGGCGAGAACGGAATGGCGATGCCGATCGCCATCACGATCCCTGTGGTTATCAGCACCGGCAGCGCGGCGCGGCTCTGGATAAACGGGATTTTCCGGGTACGCAGCATATGCACCACCAGCGTCTGTGACAGCAGCCCTTCCACAAACCATCCGGACTGAAAGAGCGACTGCGCCGCAGGTGAATTGGCGGCAAACACAAACCACATCACCGCAAAGGTCGCCATATCGAACAGTGACGATGTCGGCCCCATCCAGATCATAAAGCGCTTAATATTCTGCGCATCCCATTTACGCGGCTGACGCAGAAACTCCTTATCCATGCGATCCCACGGCAGCGAAAGCTGCGAAATGTCATACATCAGGTTCTGCACCAGCAGATGAATGGCGAGCATCGGCAGGAACGGCAGAAACGCGCTCGCCACCAGCACTGAAAAGACATTGCCGAAGTTAGAGCTGGCGGTCATGTTCAGGTATTTGATGATATTGCCGAAGGTCTCGCGCCCGGTCAGCACGCCCTGCTCCAGCACCATCAGATCTTTTTCAAGCAAAATGATGTCCGACGACTCTTTGGCGATATCCGCCGCGCTGTCGACCGAAATCCCGACATCCGCATCGCGCAGCGCCGGCGCATCATTAATGCCATCGCCCAGGAACCCGACCGTGTGACCATTATTTTGCAGCGCCCGCAGAATGCGGGATTTTTGCAGCGGCGTCAGCTTCGCGAAAATGGCGCAGCGTTCAACCGCCTCAGCAAGCTGCGCCTCGTCCATATCGTCAATGTCATCGCCCGTCAGGATCTCGTGGTTGTCGATCCCTACCTGCCCGCAGATGCAGGCCGCTACCAGCGGGTTATCGCCGGTGAGCACCTTCACGCTAACGCCATGCTCATGGAGCGCGGCGATCGCCTGCGCCGCGCTCGGTTTTGGCGGATCGAGAAACGTCAGTATCCCTTCGATAATCAGCCCGTTTTCGTCCGCCACGCAGAGCGGATGATCAAGCCCGGTCTGTGGCAGTTCGCGTGTCGCCACCACCAGCACCCGGAACCCCTGCGTGTTGTACTGGCGCGTTAAGCGCAGGTACGCGTCGCGGCGCGCCTCATCAAGCGCATACACCGTGTCGCCCTCGCGGATATGTGTCGATACAGAGAGCATCTCTTCAACGGCCCCCTTGCAGATAAGCGTCTGCTGATGCTCGCCATATCCTTCCACCACCACAGAAACGCGGCGGCGCACAAAATCAAACGGCAGCTCGTCAATTTTGAAATAGCCGGACTGTATCGATGGTGAAAGCGTGGCCTGTCCGGACGCCAGCACCGCCTGGTCCATCAGGTTTTGCGAGCCGCTCAGATTGACGCTGTTCAGCCAGGCAAGTGACAGTACGCGCAGGCTGTCGCGGCCGCGGCAGTCGAGATGCTTTTCAAGAACAATCGAGTCCTGGGTGAGCGTGCCGGTTTTATCGGTACAGAGTACATCCATCGCGCCGAAATTCTGTATGGCGTTCAGGCGCTTCACAATCACCTTGCGACGGGCCATCACAATCGCGCCTTTCGCCAGGTTAGAGCTGACAATCATCGGCAGCATTTCAGGCGTCAGCCCCACCGCAACGGCCAGCGCGAAAAACGTGGCGTCCAGCCAGTCGCCTTTGGTGAAGCCGTTGATGAGCAGCACCACCGGCACCATCACCAGCATAAAGCGGATCAGCAGCCAGCTGACACTGTTCACGCCTTTATCAAACGCCGTCTGGGTGCGGTTGCCGACAAGCGATTTCGCAAGCGATCCGAAATACGTTTTCGCGCCGGTCGCCACCACTACGCCGCAGGCGGTGCCGCTCGCGACATTGGTGCCCATCAGACAGATATTGCCCCGCTCCAGCAGGCTGGCGCCGTCGTCAGGGATATCGTCTGCGGCGACGCCTTTCCCCTGTATGTGGCCGGTGACGTCATATTTTTCCACCGGCAGCGACTCGCCGCTCAGGATCGCCTGGCTGATGAACAGATCCCGTGAAGCGATAAGCCGTAAATCCGCCGGGATCAGGTCGCCTGCCGAGAGGTACACGATATCGCCCGGCACCAGTTCCTCGACGGGGATTTCCCGTTTCTCGCCGTCACGGTTGCTGACGGTACGGCGCAGCACCGTCGCCGTGGTGCTTACCATCGACTTCAGCGCCTGCGCGGCTTTGTTGGTGCGAAACTCCTGCCAAAAACGCAGCAGACCGCTCAGCAGGACCATCGTCACGATGATGATGACGCCGGTCAGATCGGTCTCCTGCCCTGCGCGCAGCGGATACCAGTAATCGGTAAAGAAGCTGATCAGCGCCAGCGCCATCAGCACATAGATAAACGGATTATTGAACGCCTGAAGCAGCTGCACCAGCGCAGGCGGCGCGTTGTCATGCGCCACTTCATTCGGGCCGTAAGCGGCAAGGCGCGCCTGCGCCTCTTTTTCCAGCAGCCCTTTCTCGCTGCTTTCGAGCCGCGCTAATGTCTCCTGGTGGCGCTCTGCTGACGCCGTTTCGATGCAAAACGTTGCCGCCTGTTTTTTTGCGGCGTTATTTATTTTTCTGGAATTGTACTTTGCCATACCGGCACCTGTTATTCAGGGTGCAGCAAAACGCGCGGACGCTTCACCGCAGGTTTTAAAACGCGCACGCGATTTCACCTTTAAAAAAGTAAAGGCGTGCTAAATAATTAGGTTAAAAGACAGAAAGGAATTAACGCAGAGGCGGAGGGAACAAGGCTGTGTGAATAAAAAACATAGGTAAGCACTCCTTAATAAAATAAGGATAAAACCAGGGGTGCAATGGAATAAAATAAAACATTGCTGCCCGCCATGAGAGGCAAACAGCGCAGGAGGTGTGCGAGTTTGCCCGTTAATAAAATCCGGTATCGCTGTTCAGAAGGGGTATCTCCATCAATAAGTTACCCGCAGTATAATGCGCGACGTTTTAAAGTAAACGCCTAACGGCATTCAGTTTACAGAGCGTTTAGTTTTGATTTCTCATTGCGGTGGCGAGCCGCTGGCAGGCATCCTGGCAGACAAAGAAAATAGTCAATCGCGTTAATTTATAGGGACATTACCGGGAATTGAGGTGTGCGTAAAACCGTTATTTATAAAAAGAAAACGGCCTTCGCCAGAAACGAAGGCCGTGAGAGAAAAGATTATTCGTCGAAGAACCAGTAGCCCTGATTTATCAGCGCGGTCAGCTCTTCAATAAATGCCGGGTGATGCAGCGCGTCGCCAAGTTCATGCTGGCTGATGTCGGTATAACGACACAGCGCATCTGCCGCATGCGGGTCGGCGGTCTTATACGGCTCGCTGTTAATGAAAAAACAGCCGTTGACGTTCAGCACCCGCAGGCCAGAGAGGCGCGTCAGCGTTTCGCCGCCCAGCAGCGCCTCGCGCACCTCTTCAGCGGTGTACGGCGGCTCGGCGGGCGCAATATCCAGTTCGTGGCGCGGCGTGGTGACAAACGATCCAAACCAGCGGGTGAAATCCTCCGGCTGGTTCATCATCTCAATCATCATCTGGCGAATACGCTCAAGCTCATACGCCTCGACGCGGCCCGGATGTTCGCGGCAGGTCAAATCCGGGTCGCTGTAGTGCTCGCCGCCCAAATCGTTTTCCAGCGCGTAATCCGCAAAGCTGCTGATTAAATCGCGTCCGTTCGGCCCACGGAAACCGACGGAGTAGTTCAGCGCCGTTTCATGGGTGAAGCCGTCATGCAGGAATCCGGGCGGAATATAGAGGATATCGCCCGGCTCAAGGTCTTCATCGATAATTGGCTCGAACGGATCGACATGCAGCAGCGCCGGATGCGGGCAGAACTGACGCATCGGCAGCTTGTCGCCCACGCGCCAGCGGCGGCTACCCATGCCCTGAATAATAAACACGTCGTACTGATCGATATGCGGGCCGACGCCGCCGCCAGGTACGGAATATGAAATCATTAAATCGTCCAGACGCCAGTCCGGCAGCACGCGGAACGGACGCACCAGTTCGGCGGAGGGCGCATGCCAGTGGTTAACCGCCTGCGCCAGCAGCGACCAGCCGGTTTCACCCAGCCCGTCGAAATGTTCAAACGGGCCGTGACTGGCATGCCACTTACCGTTTTTATGGCTCACCAGGCGGCTGTCAACCTCCGGCTCCATCGCAAGCCCGGCCAGTTCGTCCGGCGTGATCGGGTCAATAAAATTCACAAACGCCTGTTTCAGTACGACAGGCTTTTTCTGCCAGTAGGTTTCTAAAAATTCCGGCCAGTTCAGGTTGAGTTGGTAAGCCATAGCATCACACCAGTGAAGGATTGAGGGCGCGATTATAAGAAGGCTGGGTAGTGCGCCGCCTTGTCATGGGTCAAGCGCCGAACCCGCGCATTATCAATACGTCCTGTTTTTCGCTATGATGAGTACTGCTGTTTACCGCTGGAGGGCTTATGCATTACCTGCTGGAACTGATTTCCGATCTCATTTTGTACTGGCCAACCCGTAATCCGCCGCCGGAGGGAAGAAACGCGATCCCTTCACTCAAACACAAGCCGCTGTTTCGTATGCCCGAGGGCGATCCTCTGAAAAAAGACGAGCAGCCTAAAGAGCCCGAATAAGCGCCTGCGCCTACGCCGCTAATTGTCCCCGAAAACCTCGTTATATCGGCCCATCGCTGCCACCTGCGTAATGTTACGCTGCGTAATAATCCAGTCATTTTAATAATTTCACGGCGGGTGATTGATGGCGCGTCACGTTTCCGGGCTGCTGAAAGCGGTCTGTTTCCTCTTTATTTTTGCAGTGCTGTTTGCAGTGACGCTCTCCCCTGCCCGCGCGCTTTCCATCGCGTGCACGGCGCTGAACGCGGCAAGCCCGGTGAGCTCTGGTCTCAGCACGTACAACGCCAGCAGTTTCAGCGCAGACGAAACCCTCACCGTCTCGTTTACCGACAGTGGCGCGGGCGCCGGCGGCCTGCCGATGAATGCGGATACCGTCATCATGCAATCCCGTGACTTCTCGCAGCATTATCTGGTGCATTACAGCTCTGATGGCAATGCGGGGAGTTTCAGCACCACGGTGACCGGCGCACAGCTCACGGCGGGCGGACTCTGGTTAAAAGTCTCAACGGCCAACGGCTTTATCAGCCCGGTGACCGTCTCCTGTACCGCGGCGGCCACGCTCTCCTCAGATGCCACGCTGAGCGGGCTCTCGTTTTCCGGCGGCGCGCTCTCGCCCGGCTTCTCTGCCGGTAACACCAGCTACCACGCGACGGTCGATTACGCGGTCACCTCGGTGACGCTGACGCCTATCACCACCCATTCCGCTGCCACTGTCACCGTGAACGGCAGCGTTGTGTCTTCCGGCTCCGCATCGCCCTCTGTCAACCTGAGCGTGGGCGTAAATACCCTCACGATCGTCGTGACCGCCGAAGATGGCACCACGAAAAACTACAGCCTTACTATCCAGCGCAACGAGCAGACGCCCGTGGCGGGCAACGTTAGCGCACAGGTGGCGGCCAACAGTCAGGATAACCCCATTGCGCTCGCGCTCTCCGGCGGCACCGCGACGGCGGTGAATCTGGTTAGCGCGCCGCAGCACGGCACGCTGATGATTTCCGGGACGTCGGTTACGTACACGCCGCTGGCCGGGTATAGCGGCAACGACAGTTTTACCTACAATGCCAGCAACAGCGCCGGCACCTCGACGAACGCCATAGTATCGCTGACCATTACCGCGCCCGCGGCCGTGACGATATCGCCCGCCAGCGGCGCGCTCGCGCCCGCCACCGTGGGCAGCGCCTGGTCGCAGAACGTTTCCGTCACCGGCGGCACAGTGCCTTATACCTGGACAGCGCATGGCCTGCCGGCAGGTATCACGCAGAACAGCGCGACCGGCGCGCTCTCCGGTACGCCCACCACGTCAGGCAGTTTCAGCATTTCGCTGACCGCGCAGGATGCCAGCGGCGTTTCCGGTACAGTAACCTATACGCTGGTGGTATCGAACGGCGCGCCGCCAGCCGCCACGCTCGTGATGACGCCGGCTGCGGGCGCGCTCCCGTCCGGCACCGTTGGCACAGCCTTATCGCAAACCTTCGCGGTGAGCGGCGGCGCTGCGCCATATCGCTGGCAGCTGAGCGGCTCGCTGCCCGCAGGACTCACCTTCTCCGATGGCCTCCTGAAAGGCACGCCGGGCGTGGCAGGCGACAGCGCCTTTACGCTTTCAGCCACCGATGCGAACGGCGCCACGGTTCACACTGCCTACACGCTGCACATTAACGCCGCCGCCGCGCAGGCGGTGGATCAGAGCGCGTCGCTCTCTGCCGGGCGCGTTACCCGCGTGTCGCTCACGCGCGGTGCCACCGGCGGCCCGTTCACCGGCGCGCGTCTGCTGGCCCCCCCGGATAAACGTCAGGGCACGGCCAGCATCCAGCCGCAGGGTGGCGATTACGAACTGACATTTACCGCCGCGCCGCAGGCCAGCGGCACCGTTGTGCTGCGCTATGTGTTGTTAAGTGCTTCGGGCATTACGCCGCCTGCAACCATTACGTTCTCCATCGCCTCACGCCCCGATCCGTCGAAAGACGCCAGCGTGACGGGCACTGTCAGCGCGCAGTACCAGGCGGCGCAAAACTTCGCCCGCGCGCAGATCCGTAACTTCAACGATCGCCTTGAACAGCTGCACGGCAGCGAAGACGTACCGTCCAGTCTGAATGGCGTTCACTTCGCTCTGCCCACCTCCCAGGCGGAACGCGGGCTGGATACCGATCTCTGGAACGCCGCGCTTCAGCAGCAGGCGCAGCTGGATGCGCAGAACAGTCTGCCGCCTGCGCTGCCCTTAGGTACGCAGACGCCTGGCCAGCGGCTCTCTTACTGGACGGGCGGCTATGTCGATTTCGGGCGCGATAAAGACGCGACGATGCGCCTGAGCCATACGCTGGTGGGCGTCAGCACCGGCGTGGATTATCGCTTTACGCCCACCGTGACGGCAGGCGTGGGAATGGGGTTCGGGCGCGACGTCAGCGATATCGGCGACACCGGCACCCGCAGCAATGGCCGCTCACTGAGCACCGCGCTCTATGCGAGCTATCACCCGGACGCGGTTTTCATCGACGGGCTGTTAGGCTACAGCCGCCTCGATTTCGACAGTAAACGCCACGTGAGTGAAACGGATATCTATGCGCGCGGCAGCCGCGCCGGCAGCCAGGTCTTTGGCGCGCTGACCTCCGGCTACGAGTTCCGCCTGCCGCAGAGTCTTATCTCGCCGTATGGTCGCGTGCAGATTTCAAAGACGCATCTGGAGAGCTACAGCGAATCGGACGCGGGCATGTATAACCTGGCGTTCGCGCCGCAGCGTTTTTCACAGGTGACGGGCAGCGCGGGCCTGCGCGCCGAACATCGTGTACCGGTAAGCTGGGGCGATATTCGTTTGCAAAGCCGCGTGGAATATTCACGCCTGATGAATGACACCGGCAGCGCGCGCGTCGGGTATGCCGACACCGGCAACGACACCTGGCGCATGTCGCTGTATGAGCAGAACCGCCAGACGCTGGCGCTTGGCGTCGGGCTTGATATGGCGCTACCGAATGGCGTCACCCCTGGGCTTGCGTATCAGGGCACGCTGGGGCTGGATGACAGAGGTTCACGCGCCCAGACCATCATGGCGCGTATGAACGTGGCGTTTT
>NZ_CP013942.1 GCF_001277215.2 Cronobacter malonaticus LMG 23826
TGACTGAACAATCCTCTGCGGAACCGCGGTATCGTGACGACGAAAACGCCTGGCTGATCACCCTTCCGGAAAAGCGAAACGGGGCACACTTTTTCCAGGCTCTTACCCTTGTAGCCATCAGAACCGTCAGTGACGTCTATTATCCTGCAGCTGTTAGTGTAGAAGACCGTTCCCCCAGACGTCTGGTGCGCCGTGAGTGTGAGCTGAAACTCTACTGGCGTGGCGGTGGCTGGCATCAGGAAAAATCCTTTCTGGCCCGTTACACCATCAATCTTTATGACGGTACCACCCAGCTTAACCTGACCAACAGTGACTTTATTCTGGATTACGAGCTACGGGGACGCGGGCTCGGATCGTGGATCATGCAGCAACTGGTCAGCTGGGCAAAAAGCCTGCCGTCTGATACGCCCGTGAAATCGATCCGGACGGGGCCCGCCGATGAAGAAGATGCAGAAAACCATGCCCGGCGTGACCGGTTCTGGCACGGACTGGGATTTCGCTTTGCCCCTGGCAGCAGATCGTCGCTTCCCCTGAGTGTTGGCGAACTACAGCTGCCGGCAGGCAGCGGTACGAAGCCGGACGTGACTCAGCTGCAAAAGGGCGTGCATATTCTTACTCAGACCAACGACCTGTACAGACTAAAGCTTGAGGCCAACGGCCATGCTCTTAAAGTCAGCAGAGAAGAGATCGCTCGTCTCACCCGCCTGCAGCCGCGTATGCTGCTTATCCAGTTCATCAGCGTACCGTTTACGCTGCTGTCCTGGCTCGTTCATCAGGTGAAGCGACATTCTGCTGCCAGGCATGCTCAGCAAAAAGACACCCACCCGGACGATCATGAAGGATAACTATGTGACCATGACTAATTATCCCGCCCTCCCTCCGCAGGCGGCCTCGTTACCCGTCGCCATCGATTATCCAGCCGCACTGGCGCTGCGTCAGATGGCGCTCGTTCAGGATGAACTGCCGAAATACCTGCTGGCACCGGAGGTCAGCGCCCTGCTCCACTATGTGCCGGATCTGCACCGCAAGATGCTGCTGGCAACCCTCTGGAATACCGGCGCGCGCATTAACGAGGCGCTAGCGCTTACCCGGAGTGATTTCTCGCTGACGTCATCCCTGCCTTTCGTTCAGCTGGCAACCCTTAAACAGCGCGCGGAGAAAGCTGCGCGGACGGCAGGTCGGGCACCGGCCGGCAGCCAGGCGCATCGCCTGGTGCCACTGTCAGATCAGCATTACGTCAGCCAGCTGCAGATGATGGTGGCCACTCTGAAAATTCCGCTGGAGCGCCGTAACAAGCGTACCGGCAGAACTGAAAAAGCGCGTATCTGGGAAATCACCGACCGCACCGTACGCACGTGGATTAATGAGGCCGTCGATGCCGCTGCTGCTGATGGTGTCACGTTCTCGGTGCCGGTGACACCGCACACGTTCCGGCATTCCTACGCCATGCACATGCTGTACGCCGGCATTCCGCTGAAGGTGCTACAGAGTCTGATGGGGCATAAATCGGTAAGCTCGACGGAGGTATACACGAAAGTGTTTGCGCTGGATGTCGCCGCACGGCATAGGGTTCAATTTTCAATGGCAGAAGCTGATGCTGTTGCAATGTTGAAAATCAGATAGCTAAATTTTGCGCTATGTGAACAAAGCAAGGCTTTGAGGGTATAACAGGCCAGACTTCATCTAGCGCAATGTCATTATGAATATAACCGCTATTATATATTTCCTGACGATCAGAACGGTTTGGCTTCTGGCTGGGCGTTAACTCAGCCTCCAACAAGGTGGTTACTTTCATAAATAGCTCGCTGCGTTCATAACAAGCGGCTACTTTCATAAGATCGCCTGACTTCAGGCACCTCTTTATTCATGCAATTTAGGCTATCCCCTTGTCATCAATGCCCTCAGGCTATCAAAAGATGAGTACCTTATGAAAGCAACCGCTTTTAAACAATCAAAAGTATGAATGCAGCCGCTTTCAAACAGTTTATGAATGTGACCGCCTTCACGCTACTGGCAACGTAAGGCGCGGCGATCGAGAGTGAACAATGAACATGATTTCCCTACCCTTTTTGGTTTCTGTGTAATCAAGATAACCAATGCTTTTTAAATCCTTCATCGCGCGCCGTATAGTTGCATTCTGGTCCTTTACCTGAGATTCCATTGCAAGCCTTTCACGCAGCCGCTTCATGGAGACATACAACGTACCGGCAGGCATACTTTCGAAATAGACATAAAGGGATTGGGCTGATTCCTTACGGGATAATGCTGACAGCGCTTTCAGTCCGAGTAAAACCTTATGATCATAGCGATATAGCTCCCATAGACTCGGATCTCCAACTATCTCAACTTCATTCGTTTCCATATCAAGTTGCGCACGTTGGACAAGGTGGGTTACGAGGCTGCGCTTGCCATCCTGGCTGCGAAACGAAAGAGTCACGCTAGACAGGTTAAAAAGAGATTCGCTTAATCGATTTCTGGCTCGGCCATTGATGTCGGTTGGTCTCAGACCGCACATCCTTGCGAACTCTGAGAAAGGTAGACAAATTTTGTCGGAGGTATAACCATACTTGGAGAAAGCTGAAATAATCCCGATCCAAGTCTTAAAGTCGGTTGACATACCGAGCTTAGCCCCCTGGATTTTGATATTGGTGTACCCTTCCTGCCGCGCAACTTCCAGGCTTGAAAGTTCTTCCGACGCATCAATAAGAAAATCACGTTTTCCCTTCTCTTTTGGAGATACCGGAGTGAACACACTGAGGCGTAACAAAGCCACAGGCTGAACAGTTTTGTTACTGTTCGGCGTCAGTTCATAACTCTCCCCTGACTCTTTCTTTTTGATCGCAAAAGGACTTTGCTGCGCTTCAGAATTTTCCATTTATCCACATCCAGTGAGTAAAAGCAGCTGTCTTTATGAAAGTAACCGCATTTAACTTATGAAAATAACCGCCTATGTTATGAAAGTAAACGCTTTAACTATGAAAGTAACCGCCCAGTTTATGAAAATAACCGCCATGATCGCTATTTAATTAATATAAAACAGTGGGTTATAGATAAGGTGATCTCTATTGAACTGTAATGATCTATATAATGATCTGATCAATTGATCTATCAGGTGAATATGTGGATAAAGTACTACGTGATCATATGGCTATAAATCTTGCTACGTGCGTACATGCTAACACCTATCTTGAGGCCCTATACTCGTTAGCAGCCAAGTACGATTACACTTTGTATCAAGCCTACAAACCAAACGCCCATAACCTATAGATGTTTCACTTAGCCAACTAAAGTAATCATTCACTTAAGAAAGAACATTTGAGATAATGAGTAAAAACTCACTTACTCATTATCTTTTAACCACGAATCAACGAGATCATTCATTACATCTGAAATAGAAGCGCCTTTTCGGGCACATGCGGCTTTCAATCTCTGATGTTTTTCTTCTGCCATATTGAAATTGACGCGTTTCTGTATACCCGATGGTTGGGCTGATATAACTTTATCTAAATCCCTGTTTTCACCGAAGGTCATAACCCGAGGTGAGGCAGTCTGATTACGGTTCTGTTTTACTAAGCTCATAACAACACTCCAGCACACATTTACTCATTTGAGTTTATGTGTAAATGTGTATTTAATCAATTAATTTAAGGATCTCACCTGCAAGCACTTCTATCTCACCTTTGGCAGCTCCGTCATTAGTATCAAACACCGTTTCGCCATCAAGAACAGATTTCACATAGCTCTGTCTTTGTGTAATAGACGTTTTTAAAGAAGGAATTCCTGTTGCAGCGATGCTCTCACGCAGAACACCAAGCATCGTAGCTTGCTCGATTTTGCGTGTAATAAGGAAACGGCACTCAACAGGTCTGCTGTATGACTGAGCTTCCAGCACACTTATAACTGCACCAGAAGCTGAAAAATCCAATGGTGACGGTGTCACTGGAATGATAACCAGATCACTGACCATAACTGCAGCGGCAGTAATTACAGAAAGCGCACCTGCTCCATCAATGATGACATAGTCATAATCTGCAAGTTCTTTTCTTATTGTATAAACATCCTTTTCAGATGCTGCAGTGAATACGTCAAAGTTCGCTTTTTCAGCCTTGTTCCAGTTTGCAAGGCTTTGCTGCGGATCGGTGTCTACAACAGCCACGCGATGTCTCTTAGCAATACTGGTACTGACGTTAATTGTGACAGTAGTTTTACCGCTCCCACCTTTTGGATTCAAAAACGATATTACTTTCATTTACACCTCACATTTTACTCATATGAGTTTATGAGTATTTACTGTAATGAGTTTTTAAGTAAGCAGTTTAAAGCATAAAGGCAAATGTGTAAATGAAATTATGTGTATTTACTCATATGAGTATAAAGACTTAGATACAAATGTGTCCGCCTACGGTCGGACACAGAATAAATATCCACAGAAACGCGCGTAGCGATGTTTGGCTAATAGCTTTGTCAGTGAAGGGACGATGGTGTCTTAAGGGGGTATCTGAAGACGACGACACAGGCCCATGGTTACAACTGTATCCATAGAGCATCTGCGGAAACATTATAAATCATTATTTCAACTCATTTGAGTTTTTGAGTAGATGAGTGATGTGGTTTCGTACGATGAAAATTGATAGTTATGTCAGCACCTACATAAGACATAAGGGTGGGGCTCTGAAATGCTCGGCCATACTGGGAGTTACACCGTCATCTGTAGTGCATTAACCAACCGATAATCTTACTGAGAACAAATCAACAACCACGACACGATACAGCCAGCCTTAATGTGTCCTGACGTAGGTTTATCTAACGCTCATACGGAGCATCTGGATTGGGTCGCTTCTCGAACCCGTGTTTAGCGACACGATACTGGCCTCACCTTTGCGTGCCCGAAGCCTACGTTAAAGTGAATAGCGCGCCGTTATGATTCATGAGGTTCTGGGAATATTAGGAAAAGAATGACCGGGGAAAATGGTAAGCGTTTATACAGGCTTAAGGCTGTTAGTCCTGGGCAGATAATCGACATGGGGATATAATGCCCGTGGCGCTTGAGGCTTTTTGTCTCATGACGTTCACGTGGTGTGTAACATTGTTGTGAGGCAGAAAGAAGAAAGCCCCGAAGGTAATTTTTCAATTAACCAACGAGGCCATCTGCATGCTTGAACAACATCAGGATAGCCTCTTACCCGCCGTAAAGCAAGGAGAAGAAGGCCATGAAACTGCCGCGAAGCACTCTGTTCTGGTGCGTATTAACCGTATGTTTAACGCTGTTGATATTCACATTCCTGACGCGTAATTCGCTTTGTGAATTACGACTGAAGGACGGGCAAAGGGAGTTCGCTGCGTTTCTGGCTTACGAATCCGGTAAGTAGCAATCTGGAGGCGGGGGAAACCCCGCCTTTTCAGAGCAGATGTTGGATTGCATTGCCACGAGCGCCTTTATAAGGGGCTGTCAGTTCAGGCTGGCAGCTCTTTTTTCTGCATATAGGCCGGTGAAGCCCGTCGGCAGATTCTGCAGGCAGGGGTTTATATAAGGCTGATGAAAATATTGACGCCATCAAATTTCTAATGTTGCCTGCGGGCGTTTAGCGCTTATTTGCACAGGCTACGCTGAAATATCAGTGTAAGATGAAAATAAACTAGTTATCATTAATCAGGTTCTTGACTGGCGCGTCCCGACAACAATAAGTAGATGTGAATCCTAAAATTAACAGTATGTAGGAAAATGTTAGTGATGGCGGTTTATCAGTAAACCCTCATTCTTCGTTGAATTACCATATGCCTTTTGAGTTTTTTGCAGCAGGCTGAATAGAACGCTAACCAGAAGGTTAACAAAACGACACTGCTAATTGACGGTTGTATCCAATAATCGGGGGCAGGTAAGTAATAATAATTCCTTTTGTGGTTAAATTTACACTTTTCTCACTTAATAGCTTTTGCACTTAATGAAAATAATTAGTGGTTTTTGGTAAGTCTATAGGTTCTTTTTTTGTATTTCTTTTTACTACTTTTTGTTGTTTCGATTAGATATTACCAATTTTCTGCTTTTCGTTGTGAAGTACGTTCGCGAAAATTATATGTTTGGATCAAACAAACGAGCGGGACCGCCAGAAATCAGAGTGGTATTTATCAAGCCAGTAGAGCCTTCCATAAAAAACTCTAAGAAAACAACCTAATCAGAAAAGAAACGCCTTACAAACACGCAGGGGGCGCTTCAGATGCAGAAGTTAATCATATCAAAAATAATCTTTTGCACTAGCAAAAGATTATATCAGGCCGCTCTTTACCTAACCCTTAAAACATCACACCCCACGCAAGACGTTGTCTTGCAGATTAAATCTTTAATTTCAGCCATATACGATGAAAAAGTTTCGTCTGTCGGTAGGTTTAAGCTAAAACCATCACACAATCCGACACTAAAAGTTAACACGATCCTGATACCTGTTAGTGTCGATATGTCTCACCCCTATCACACAAAGGTAGATGACGAGGATTTTCATTGAGATGGTTGTCGCATGGTGTCACACTGTCGCACATTACAGAGCCGGATTGTACTACTGTATAAGATGCCTAAGTGTTGGATTGTGCGATGCTCGCGGCCTGACTCCAAAAAGAACTTACACAACCAGTTAGCTTTATGTAGTGTCGGTTTCGACACCACCTTACCTAAGAAGAAAATATCGGAAAACTTGGTATTTACCTTAAAGATAAAATTGAACGAGAAGTGCGTGATATTGTTTCTAAAGATATTCAGAACGGCGCCTCTCCGGGAGAGGTAAACATCTCAGCAACCTGCAATGAATTAATTCGCTTCGGCCTTCTTTTTTATAAAAATCGCGAGAACGGAGAGGATAAGTTTGACCTAGAAGGCTACCGGCGTGACCTGCTAAGAAAAGCAGCTGGCTCACGAGAGGGCGTGGTGCTCATATCAACACTGGTCGCAGAAATGTATGTGAAGATGATGGGCAAAGAAGGGGAGGGAAGCCTTGAAGATACGCTGGATTTATTGCTGAGCGGAATCAACACAGCAGAGGATGAAGCAGAACAACATCAAAAAGTGGCGGCATTTTCTATAAAGTCACGAATTTCCAAGCAGAAAAATTTTAAATTCGCGCTGGCTAATGGTGGGCTGCTTGCCGCACTTATTATTGCTACCATCCCTCGTTCGCCGGTAGTACTGATTTACTGTCCTCACAGGATGCTACCGTGAGCGGGACATTTGGCCACGGCTCCTCGCTGGAAAAATACTTTTATTACGGTGAAATCGTTATGGCCGCATTCACCTATATCAAAGTGCGTTCCCCGCTGGTATTTGTTGGCCTGATTATGCTTTTAGTCTTCACCCGCCTCGGCTTTTCTCTGGCAGGTTAAACATGACCAGGGAAGAAGATAAATATAACTTCCCGGAAACGCTCAAACACCAATCCCGCTTACCGGCACGCCAGGCCTTATCATCATGCCGGTGACTGGTGCGAAGCCAGCCAACATTACCGTGCTGGAAGGAGGCGAAACCGCAGAAGAGATTCAGTTAGCCATCAGAAAAGCTGAACAGACGTCGCGATAATTTTACCGGTCTGGCTGCGTATGATGGCATTTCCGCCAAAATCATCATTCTTAACGCAGTGCATCCATTCAGCTTAAATTCCCCTGCGCTTCCTCGCTCAGACCGTTCACGGTCTGAGTCTGCGGCGAGCCCTCCCGGTTTTTTCCGACAGGTTTTGATACCGCCTTCTGAAGCCTGAAAGGAGAAGCCGGTCACGGTATTTTTCCCGGAACATGAAAATTTTCAGCAGTCGCACACTTGCTGAGCGGTGACAGGTAGAAAATTAGCAGGCAAAGCGGTAGACTTCTGCGAGCCGGGACGCCTGTGGTGAGGTATCTGGCTGATATATTTTATATTTCTGACTTAACTGAAATTGCCCGTTCAGGACTGGTGTGGTGACCGGAAATGAGCGGATGCGGTGAAAGCCTGTGGTGAGGCTGAAGCCGGACAGATAAGGCAGAAAAAATTTCTGCGTTCGTTAATGCGACCGGGCGGAGAAGGAAGGACAAAAGGATTGGGCGCGTCCGTAAGACGCTCAGGAGCGGGAAAGGCAGTTGCCGGAGCCCGAATGCAAAAACCCCCTGAAATCTGCTAACGAACTTGGCGGAACGTACAGATATTCAGGGGGCCCAAAAGCAGGCTGGTAGCCTGTGAAGGATTATAACGCATGCATTACATAACACAACACCCGGCCGCCATAAGAAAAGGCCGGCGTGAATGATAATCTGATCCCCCGCGCCGACCGGCGCCACCGTGGCATCCATTCCACGGCCTGCAAATGTCCTGACCCGGTTTACCTGCGTCCGGCACACTACAAACCCCTGAGTGGTGAACACGGCCGCGCGCTGCGTAATCTTATGCTGCACGATCGTAAAACGGGTCACTGGCAGGTACGCCGTCGCGTGTCTGCCGATATTCGCTTTGTGATACTGCGTTATGCCTGCGGCCGCAAACGCGCCCTTCGCCCGGAGATGCGCCGCCTGATCGATGCCCTGTTTGTGGTGTTCGTTAACGCGGCAGACCTGGCCACCGATATCATCACGCTTAATGTCTCCAGACTGGCGGAAGCCCTGAGCCCGCGTGACGAGAACGGCACCATCATCCGTGAAAAGGCGGTGACCGTTTCCCGTGTGTCCCGGGCCATACGGCTGCTCTGCCTGTTCGGCGTCATCGATGCGCCGGCGACCGAGTGGGACCTGATGAACGGCTGTCGTTTCCCGAAACATGTCCTGCTCACCGAGGCGGGCTGGCAGCTGACCGGCATTAACATGGACAGGCTTCGCGCCGAGCAGGAAGCGCGCCGGCAGGCCATCCGCGACGGTATGCTGCAGCCAGGCGAAACCCTGAGCCTGAAGGCTGCCCGCCGCCGCTGGTATGAAAGCTGCCGCAACCGGACTGTCCTGAGTCGCCGCACGCGTGCGCTGGAAGGCAAACAGCGACGTCGTCTGGAGCAGCTGCCGTTCGATGAGCGCAAGCGCCAGGTGGCAGAGCGCCTCTACCGCAGCCTCGGGGAGCGTGCCGGCATGGTCTCATCACAGCAGTTTGAAAAGATGGTCTGGCAGCAGCTCTATCAGCTCGAACTGGTGAATCTGGACGCACCGGCCGCGGCGCCACCTCTCCACTGACCCCGCTTTTTGATTCTCCGCTTTGCTGCGGAGGCTTCCCCACGTCCGCACACTTTCACTGCACAAAAAACACCCGAACGTTATGGCCGTCGTTACCCGTTCCGGCGGAATTATCCCGCCGGCCGCAGCGCAGATGATGTTATCCACACTTATCCGCAAACAGGAAAAAGGGTTTAGCTGCAACCAGCTTCGTGTTAGGCGCAATTCAATCAGGGGTTTCACCCCTTACTTATATTCATAAGAGAACCCTTATTTCAGCCCACTTATCCCGTGGATAACGGGGAAAACCAGAAGTAGCTCCCTGCGCTGCGCGCCGGGCACGGGACCGGTGCACAGCAGCAGGTTTAGTTACAACACACAAAGCAATTAAGTAGTTTATGCCCCGGCGGCACCATCGCCGTTCTGAAACCACGGTGCCGCGTCCGGCCACGCTGAAACCCTCGCGCCGTACCTGAATGCAGGGAGCCCGCATCCACCCACTAAAAAGCCGCGCCCGCCCCGGGCCGGAGGCCCGGAACAGGAGCCGCTTTAGCGAATGTTGTAACTACGCCGCTAAGCGGCCCCTGAAGGGCCCGCCAAGCCGGAGATACGGCCGGACTACGTCCGCCCCACTCCGAAGGCGCAGGGAGGCGTTTACGTGGTTTTAAAGGGGTTTATGGCCTGGCAGGACGGGGGGGGGGCTTGTGGCATATGACAGTAAGCAGGGCCCGGCGGTTTGAAGGCAGCGCCATATGGAAGGTCTGTGAGCCGCCTTTTATGCCCTTCGGGCATGTTTATCGGGCGCAGAGGCCGCTGTCTTCATGAAGAATTCGATCATCCAGACGATTCAGATCGCGCAAAGTTGAAAATTTCATGTCCGGGGATATGCTGTGAGAAGGCATCAATAAGGACATAAAATGGACACGCTCCTGTTCCCCGGTCAGAACCGCCGTGCATGGTCTGATACCATGATTAACCTTGAAGCACGGAAACTCGTTAATACCGCAAATACCGTGGCGTCCATGCATCTGCATGACGGACTTTCGCGGCTGCAGTTTGTTGACGAGATCAAGTCAGTCATCATGAATCAGTTTGAAGCGGCAAGACGCGCAAAAACAGATGATGAGTGTATGGCCTGCATTAAAACGCTTCGTGCAGAAAATGACAGCCTTCTTGAGCAATCCCGGGCGCTGAAATCTGGTTACGCAAAGCTCTATGCCGAGGTAAAAGTCGTCAAGGAAGAAAACAAAATCATCGGTTACATCATTTCCGGGGTGGACGTCGTCATCGGCGGTATTGCGATTTTCGGCGGGATTACGATGATGGCCACCATGACACCGATGGGCGTGATTGCCGGGGCAATCATTATTGTGAATGGCGTTAACACCATTACCAAGGCAGCAGCCCGCACTTTACTTGATGATAAAAAGACAGAAGGTATTTTCGCTGACGGCTCTATGGAAGTTGCTGAGTTCCTGGGGTTCAGTCGTCAGCAGGGGCTGGGTGCCTATAAAGCCGTCACTCTCGTCAGTGACGTTTATGGCATGTACGGGCTTCGATTAAGGCCAGAGGTGCAGCGCCTCTGGTACTGGACAAGACCCGACTTTTTCAGAAAGGTCTCCAAAACCTCACGTCCGATGATGGCTCTGAATATCGCTGGATGGGGGCTTACCGCCAGCGTTGCGGTAAATTTATTATCTATCGATCCCGGCGAGAAATAAATTTCTCCAGCCGGCGGGCTTTCATACCAAGAGAAGGTGGAAACGTTGCCCATACAATTACCAGCGCTATAACAGCACTCACACCACCTGAAACAATATGGGTACGGTTGCCGGCAAGCAGTACACATAGCATTACCAGTATCAGGCCCACCGTTACCCATACTGAAACCCGAAAGCGACGGGAAAGCGCAGAGATGAGCGCGTCCATAGTGCCTCCTCCATGAGAGACCCGACTCTTCAGGTTTTCAACATCGCGTTCACTAAAGCCTGCGTTATATAAGTCTTTCTCACTGATGATCATAATCTTCTCCCTTTCCGGATAAAATTATATACAGGCTTGACGCGTAACGGTACGGATTCCGTAAATGTTTACATTGCTTCTCACCCTGCCCGCAGCTGGCTGAACTCTTGACCGCGCTGTATGAAACTCTGACCCAGTTTTCACCCGGACACCCAATGCATGCACGGGAACCATCAAGATGAGTAGTAAGAGGCCAGCTCAGCGGGATAATGCTTATTAACATAATAAGTTGCTAACTTAAGTGGCTAAGGCATATGAAATGAAGCAGGGCCCGGTGGTTTGAAGGCAGCTTCTTCCTGGGGGAAAATGAGCCGCCTTTTATGCCCTTCGGGCATGATAATAACCGGTGTCTGAACATGGGGATGAGATGTACCAGCTGACTTATTTTCTTTTCGGGGGCGCATTACCTCTGTCGCGACCGGAGGGGTTACCTGTTGTGCTTGGCCAGTTCCCGCCCTGTCCCGGATGGCTTGATGGACCGCGGCCACCCGTTTTCGTTGTGCCTGAATTGCCGGATTTTGACATTGTTTCTTTCCTTATAATTGTTTGTTTGTCTGCGTTCACGACATGTCGGTAACTTTCACTATTTCATTTTGTCATAACGAGCCCGTGTCGTATGGTTAGTGCATATTACGCTGGCCTGTTAGAAAGCTTAACAGGTATGAATTTAATCTTATGAAAAGTAATTAATGATGAGAATACATAAACTTTCGAAAGCTTTCGATAAGACTGGACAGGTTGAATGGCCATGCCCGGCCTGTGGGCAGCTGACTCTGGAAATAATTCAAGAATCTCTCTATGAGGCACCTACCTCTGAGAACCGGGGAATGCAGGACGAGTTGTGGTTTGAGGCTGATATGTATTCTGGTGTATTTTGTTGTATGGCAAAATGCTCGCGATCCCAATGTCGGGAAGTTGTGTGCTGCTCTGGTATAAGCCGTTATGAATCTGGCTGGGAACATGAAAAGGGTACGGTATACTGGCAGGTATTCAAGCCCGTCAACTTTGTGCCAGCGCTTAACCCTTTCACAATTAAAGTTGAATGTCCGGAAGAAATCTCAGAACCGCTTGCTGCATCATTTTCGGTTTACCTGGCGCAGCCGGGTTCGGCGGCCAACCTGATTCGGATTACTGTCGAGCGTTTGCTGACAGCTATCGGCGTTCCTGAACGGAATGACAAAGGCAAAAGGATTGTTCTACATGAGCGACTCGAAAAGCATCTGCCCGACAACTATTCAGACTATGCCAGCCCGTTAATGGCGATTAAATTTCTCGGTAATGCCGGCAGTCATACACTCGACGAAGTTAAAGTAAGAGATATCGAGGATGCATTTGAGATAATGGAGTATGTTGTGAACGACATTTTCTCAAAGCGTAAAGAATCCATAGAAGTGCTGACCAAAAGACTTAATCAGAGATTCGGAAAGTAAATGTACATGCAGTCTGTCCGGGATAGAAGCCAGATCTGAGAAGGGGGTACGGTATATCTAACCGCCACACATCAACCCCATAAGAGATGGAGGGTAAGCTGACGCACCCCAATCAGTATGCACATTAACTTATTAACTTATTAACTTATTAATAAAGTAAGAGCATTTACCTTCAGACATCCCGACAGGCAATCATCGTAGCTTTAATATCTCAGACGTGAGGTGCAGAAGTCTTGCTGCATCGGGATTATTTTGATGTTTTGTAAGGCTCAGCCACAGTTCAAGAGTTCCACACGCCGCTGCATAACATGCCTCCTTTTTCTCAGGCAATTCTCGTACTGAGGCTGCGTATTCAGTAATAAGCCGCTCGGTTTCATTAGTCACTGTTTCATACGTGAAGACAACGTCATCGCTTCGCATCAGATCGCCTTTTTAATGGTTTATCAGGCCTGTAGAGAACAGGCAGACCTCTTCTGTTTAAACAAAATACACTATCGTTCCGGCGAGCAGGAGATGCCCCGCATAAACCGGATAAAAGAACCGGGCCGGAAGCCAGCGCCGGTGTTTGTCCGCCATGAGCTGCTGTGCGGCAGTCACGACCATCCAGGGAAAAAGACACGTCGGTAACGTGGCAAACACAAGTGTCGCCACAGGCATGGTGGCAAGATGTGAGGCGCCGTTGAGGGTTACCAGCGACAGGAAAACTGCCCAGCCGGCACAGTACCGAACCTGCGCTGATGCGCTGCCGGCGATTACAGCCAGCCCCACCGTCAGAATTTCGCCCTGCAGACCATAGCTTGCCGGCGACAATGGCCAGGCAAGTACCGCCAGCAGAGCTGTACCTGCGGCGAGGCCACAGGTTCCGGACTGTCGGTGCCAGGCCAGGAGTTGTGTTGTGCCGGCAAATACGAAGAGAATATTCAGCGCGTACCACGGATCGAGTTGGCGAAATGCCAGCATGAATACCGGCTGGGTTACTACTGCCCACAGCCATAACCGGTTTGCCTGAAACTGCAGACGTTCCGGCTTCCTGTTTACGTTGATGGCCCAGATCAGACTGAACAACGGGAAGGCCGCTCTGCCGAGCGCATACAGTTCCGGCCGCAGCGGGCTCAGAAACAGCGTGTTGAAGTGATCGAGGAGCATGGCCAGCATCGCCAGGAGTTTCACCAAATCCACTGCTCCGGGATTCAGCAGTGTCATTCGCTGCAGTGCTCTGAAAGGAATTTTGTGAATGGTTGACAGTACCTTCAAACGTATTCTCCTGCTCACTGCGACAGGCAGTGTAAATATAACTCTGCACCCAGTTCCAGAATATCCGCCCGGTGCATGCCGGCACTCGTATATATGCCTTTTCCATTATTTTTCTGGCCGCAAATTCTGATTTATCGCGAAGGATCAGCATAGCCTGAATTTTGTTTTTCTGCGAAAGATAAATACTGAAAAGATGAAAATCGTTCATAACCTGGAGCCGATAAAATAATTAACAAGAGCTTTGCTTGTTATCGGCAATGGAACTATTTACTTTACAGGTAATACCGCAATAAAACCATCAAATAAGTTCGGGCGATCTATTTTTGTGCATAATGCTGGCCGGGTAACGCCGCCAGTATGAAGGAGTAATAATGAGGCTCCATTTTCCACTGAACGTATATTGTAAATATCATTCGGTCTCTTTTTTTTGCAGCGATCGTTCGATGAAAAAATTAATATTGTCTGGCAGTAATGAGACCTTTGATAATATTTAACGCATAACTAATGTTCAGTGTTGTCATGTTTGCGTTCAACTGTGACAGCATGCCAGCGTTGCTTGCAGCAACATACGTTTGCAGCGGTCCGGTATACTTCTTTGACGTCACCACTGTCAGCTGCACCGGAGCAGAATCCAGAGCGTCAAGCCCCGTAACGATGTCTTTCTCCGCTGCGCTGATATACACCGGCGAGCCGGCAATAACAAAGTTGTCGCCCGGATATGTGTGCATCAGCTCCGCTATCGAGGCGCAGCGACCGGGAAACGGTGGCTGCGTCGTCAGACTTTTCCATACGGCGGCAGGCGCATGCGTCATGGCATGGAATGTCGCCTCATAGGGCAACGCCGGATCGGTGGCATGCCGCAATCCCAGACCTGCGGATATCACCCACAACTCGGTTTCTGGCCAGCATGTCATTGCCGACACAGCCCGTTTCCAGTGTGTGCCGCGGTAGAGTTCTCTGGTTGTGAATTTCGCGGCGCTGCTTTCACTGTTCAGCAGAGCCCGCCAGGTTGCCATTGCGGCGCTGAGATCGGTGTTGTGATAAGGAAACACCCTGCTTCCCGGCGCAGCTGCTTTACTGCTGCTGCACGTCGTGATGAGATGTATGGCCATGTCATATTCCACCGATGCGCGAGCCGTTGCCGGGCACACGCATCAGCTCTCCTGGTACGTTTGTACCTTTTCCAGCTGCTGTGCATGTTTTTCACGGATCTCCTTCGCGGCAGGCTGCCAGCGTTTCGCCCACTCTTCATCCAGACGCCCTTCACTCACAATTTTCAACGCGATGGCGTAAGGCGTGCGGCCCTGCTTCTCAGACAGCCACAGCACCTGGTTATCGATTTCTTCGTCCGGAATGCCATCGATGATGCCATGTATCAAATCGAGATCTTCACTGGCCCAGGGCTTTCCGCTACGCGGAAACACCAGGTCGGGTTCACGTGGTTTTTTAGGCGGCTTTTCGGCCTTCGCCTGTTTGCGTGCTTCTTTTTCTGCCGTAGCCTGACGTATCCGCTCGTTAAGACCTCCGATCGTGGCCACGGTCATGACCATATTTTCACGCTGTTCCCGCGTCAGCAGACCATCCTCACAGATAAGATCATTGAGGGTGGAGAGCAGCGTGTTAATCCGCGTCTCCGTGAGTTTTACGCCCATATCAGCCTGTCCTTTTCATTTACCGGCTGCCCTCAGCGGCAGCTCGGGTTATTTCGTCCAGTCTTCCAGCATCAGTCCCGGAACACGTTCAAATTCACGCACATTATTGGTAACCAGTACGGCGCCGGCTGCAATGGCATGCCCGGCAATCGCCGTATCATTCGGACCTATCGGGGTGCCGGCCGCGGTCAGCGCCGCCTTGATTTCTGTGGTCGCGTCCACCGCGGCCCGGTCCCACGCCAGAACGGCATCAAGCCGCGCACAGAATGCCTCAACCAGCACCGCGTGACGCGGGGAGGCTTTTTTGCCGATGGCACCGAACCGCATTTCGGCATAGGTAATGGCTGAGACGACAATCCGGTGTCCCCGCAGTACCGTCTGCTCCAGCTGCTTCAGTACCGCTTCGGGCTGTTCACGCATGATGAATGAACAGATATTGGTATCGAGCATATAGGTCTTTTTCACAGGTCAAATCGTCCTTCGTCGCTGACCACGTCGGCGCGCTCCGCCATAAAGTCCGGATCTGCTTTGTCGAGCTGCGCGAAGGAGCCCCACGTCGGGCGGACGGGACGCAGGATGATACTGTCGCCTTCCCGGATGATTTCCAGCTCGCTGACGCCCTCAAAATCCATATCCCGCGGCAGCCGGATAGCCCGGTTCTGGCCATTTTTAAATACAGACACAGTACGCATACTCTTTCCTCTTCGGATACCCGGGCAGATCTGCCCGTACAGGTGCATTATACAAGGTTGAAAATGATTTGCATATGCCTAGCATATGCCTTTTTGTTTGCTTTAATTTCTGGCAGTCGTCTCCGTCGTGACGCGATCCTGAATGGGGGGAGTTCCCCGATACCGACAGGAGTTTTGAAATGTTTAATGACATTATCCCGCTGGCACAGCTGGCATACAGAACGGAAGTGGCAAGAAGTGAGTACCGGGAAAAAGGTACCGAAAGTGCCTGGCGTAATTATGAGGACCTGTACCTGGCTCTCGGATGCCGGGCAGTGTATCCGGGGCGGTTGACTGTCAGGTGCCCGATCGCGTTACTGTTGATGGTATTGCTGGCCATCGATGCAGAGTAAACCGGCAGCGGCTCCTGACTGCGAATACAGCCCGGAAACGGGCTGTATCTTCGTAGCAGTAACAGGCCGTACGGCGGTTACTGATTTAATCTTGTTCCGTATATCCAATAACGATTTTTTCCACGGGGCACCCGGGTTCCGTGTCGACCGCTCTGTTTTTCTCTTCCTCAAGGATTTGATCTGCCTTATCGCGGAGCCATACGTACATATCATCTCCACGTTCCCTGGACGACGAGAGTTTTATTGGACGCGTTTCTATGGGTCCTTCGACTTCCCCAATTCTTCGTAACAGGGTGCCTATCACCCCTTGCGACTCGATGGGTTCACTCACGATGTAGTCCGGATATCCTTCAAACTGCTCCAGCGTCAAATCTATGTACTCACCGTCCAGCATGACAATTACATGGGCGTGAACAGGCGAGTTTTCCAGCCTGCTGCCATTCATGTAAATAATGCAGGGATGGCCACATTTATTATCCGTGAGATACTGTGCAAGACAATTACTGGCCATATCGCAGCTGCCGTGCGGAAAATTATGCAACTCCGTTTCCCATCGTCCCAGGTGACGGCACTCCTCCGGGCAGTCCCGGGCCAGCTCCAGAGCCTTACGAAAAGCCCGGACTCGAAACTCAACATCTTCTCTCACACTCTTTCCCTCCGATAAAATTATCTGACCGGCATCGATGTTCCTCCTGGCCCGTTCTCACCGGTATCAGTGTTCCTCATTCATCCGGATGGCATCCTCAATTGCTGCTGTCATTCCGGATAAAGCCGGTATTTGCTGCGCTTTTATGTCGCGTAATCTTTCCCGCACAGGCACACCTAAAAAACGGCTCACATGATCAAGGTTAAGCTTCAGGTACTGACCCCGGTTGCTGCTGCTGACAGGCGTTCTGAGGTTAAGCAACATCTGCAGAAAAGCCCTGTCGGTCAGACTGATTTCGCAGGCCCACTCTCTGACAACTTCATCGCCCGCAAGCTCGGCCCATGCTGACAGGAAAATTGACAGGTAAGGAACTTGTGACAGTTCTTTCCGGATCCGCGTTTCTTTAAGCCGTGTAGTTAACGCCAGGCGTAGCTGCTCTGCCTCCTCGGCAGTAAAAGGTTCTGTCTTATTCGTGCCTTGTGCGCTGTGCTTCCGCAGAAAATCACGCAGATATAATGCGGCCCATGCAAAGGCTTCTGCCTTACGGAAAAGACGGGAAATAAAACGTACCGTCTCCCTGCGTCTCCCTGACATCAGCTGTTGTATCAGCTGCGTGACGAGTGAGTCGATACCGATGTCTTCCTGACGAAAAAAAAGATTTCTTTCACGATAAAAGGGCAGGATGCGATCGCTACAGCGGAAAAAGAACGTCAGAAGATTGCGCTGAACCATGTCACCTGAATTTTCTGTGAGCCCAGGAGTGAGGCGCGTCAGGATATGCTCAAACCAGGTTCGGGAGGATATGCCGTTATCCGTAACGCTATCCAAAAGGCGTGCTTCCAGCGCAGAATAATCACTGGCCGCAAGCTCAATAATCTGCTGAATATCGGCGTCAGACATCACGTTCTGAGGAGCTGAAAATGAAAAATAATAGCGCCAGTAGGTACTGCTCCCCAGCCGGCGCTGATTTGTGGCCTGCTCCGCCTCGGCCGGACGCTGGCTTTCAAACATCCGCAGGTGCTCTCTGTCAAATCCGGTAATGCCTGGCAGCCACGTAAGCAGTTCCCACGGAGAAGCGGCCCTGGATGCTCCGAACTTCTCCAGTGCGGTGAAAAGCCTGTCGGTCAGTACCTTCGTCTCTTCCTCCCCAACCGAACCGTCACGACTGACAACCACTGACCACGCGGTCAGGTAATCTTCAGTCCAGGCGGCAAACTCAGGATTTACGGTATTAATAAGCTGCAGAAGACACAAATCAGGAAAATACACATAATCCCGCAGTCCGTGGTACCGGAAACGTATGGCATTGAGTGCATGGTTTACTTCCCGTGGGGTGGAAAGCCGCTCTCCGTAGACCTCGACAAATAGCGCCAGCAACCGCTCACTGTGTGCATCAGGCTCACGCCCGCTGACCTCGCGCCATATTAGAAGGGCGCTTTCACGAAACTGCCGACGCAGGGTAAAGCTCTCCGGTCGGGGAAGAGCAAATGACAGCGGGATTATTTTCTGCAGATAAAGCCGTCCGTCCGGTACCCCCAGCCCGTGTTCAACAGCATGTGCCAGCACCTCCCTGTCATAACACATGACATAGCGAAACCTGGAGAAATCAGCCACTGAACGAACCATACGTAATATTTCGACCGCCTGGGCGGGCTCCAGTCTGTCCAGATCGTCAATAACGATGATAAAACTGATCCCAAGGCCTGTGATTTTATTTTCAAGCTCTGCGCGCAGTTCTGCTGCCGTTTTCTGCCGTTGTTGCAGGTCTGTCTCTCCCAGCGTCTCCATCACATCGGCGGCAATCCCCAATCCGGGCACGCCTAATTTACCGGCCAGACGAGCAACCGGGGCAAGCCTGCGGGAGGTCTGCTGCGCATAGTTAACCAGCGTACCGGTTACCGTCGTCACGTTACGTATATCCGCCTGAGCCGCGGTTTCATACTTCGCCAGCCTGCCCGCAATGGTCAGCAACAACGACGTTACCGGACTCTCGTCCGGAGAAATAAGCCACGGTGAAAACGGCACGATTTCGGTAGCAGCCGGAGCCTTCTGTCTGAGCCGGGCAGTCAGCAGGTTAAGGAGACTCGTTTTCCCTGATCCCCATTTGCCCTCGATACCGATAACGGTGCTGATATTTTCATCCAGTTCGCAAATGCTCCGGGCCAGCCCGTCCGCAATGGCTGAAAAACCATAGCGGTCATCTTCAGCTTTTATAACCGGCCCCTCAAAACCGGCACGTGAAAGTTCTGTTCCGGCAGCCATTTATAAATCCCCGTACAGGGCGCGCAGCTCTGCCAGCACAGGGGCAGCGGCCGGCGCGTTCACTTCGGCCAGAAATGCCGTTTCCAGCGCCAGATAGTTGTCGGCCGTCATCGAGATATGGATGCCGCTCAGACCGAGGATGACATCAGTGCCTTCCGCGCGCGGAATATACACCGACACGTGCTTATCCCGGCTGTGCCAGCCGTGCAGCACCGGTTGCGCCGCCCGTGCCTGCAGCTGGCGAACCAGTGCGCTGAACACCTCCCAGCCCATCGCCGTCACCACGCACCCTGCCGACACAATAAGACCAAAAGTGGGCGCCTCCCACTCCCTGCCGGGCAGCTGTGGCGCGCGGTTACCGCTTACCTGAACATGCAGACGGATATCACCGACCTCAGCCGTCAGATTCAGATCCTCAGTGACCAGTCCGGTCGCGGCCACCCAGGCCTTCATCTCCTGTTCATCCAGGGCCTGCGCCTTCACGACCAGCGGAAATATCAGCCGGAGCCGGTCAGGGCTGCAAATCTGCGCCAGAGCCTCATCGGGAAAGTTCTGCAGCTCAAGCGCCCCGGAGGAGAGCGGGCGAAGCAGGTACTCTGCCCAGGAGGGATCCACATGTCGGGGCATGACGGCCATAAAGCGCTGCGTTTCTTCCGGGTAGTTCTTCCCCGGAAAATCGAAGGTCCGGTTGATGTAAAAGGTGTCCACCTCAATCTTATGCGCTTCGGCATAAAGCAGCGCGTCAAAGGTGATGTTCATGAGAGCCTCAATGACCGGCCAGCTCACGTAGCCGCTGCCGTACAGGCAGGCCCGGTGAGCATGGTCAAAGAGCCAGCGCAGCTCTGCATGTCTGAGGGTCTGGCGTCCGAAGAACTCGCCGCGGACGATTTTCCTGTAGAGCGATTCACGTGTGCCGGCAGGATCGGCGTTCAGCGCCAGCGAATCGTCGCCCGGCGCCGCAGACATGAGCTTCTCCTCGATGAAGCGGCCCGCAAGGGCATTAACGGACGTGGCCTCGGCGGACGCACGGGACTTGAGGCTCTCGATCAGTTTTTTGGGAAAACGCAGGTTCAGCTGGCTCAGCATGGGAGACTCCATATAGAAAAGATAATTGATGCTATCATAGCACTTAGCTTGCTTATGTATTTATTATAAGCTTATTTTTAAGCATTGTGTGATGCGGCTAAGAGTTCTGCATGCTTTGGGACATTATCTTTCATCACACCGGCTATTGATTTTTCCTGCTGAGATCCGAAAAAAGGTAAAGTCGGATCTCTGTAACACACATGTATTTTCCCCGGAAAGTAACGGACGTATACCAGCGTGACAGCGTCATCTGACACTTTCACACATTCGATTTTCCGAATGTATGGTTGTTTTTTTTGTCTCCGGGCGTATGCTTTACGCAACCGAACAGGAGGAATAATGACCCTTACAGCCCTTAAGCTTTTCAAAAACCTGTCCGATGAAACCCGTCTGGGTATTGTCCTGCTGCTCAGGGAGATGGGAGAACTGTGCGTCTGCGATTTCTGCACGGCGTTGGATGAGTCCCAGCCCAAGATTTCCCGTCATCTGGCAATGCTCCGGGAAAGCGGTCTATTGCTGGATCGCAAGCAGGGGAAATGGGTTCATTATCGCTTATCCCCGCATATTCCTTCCTGGGCTGCTCAGGTGATTGAGCAGGCCTGGTTAAGCCAACAGGACGACGTACAGGCCATCGCCCGTAAGCTGGCATCGGCAAACTGCTCTGGTAGCGGTAAGGCTGTTTGCATCTAAAAAAAATTTGCCTGAACATATGTGTTTTTTCGAATGTATGAGGTATTCAGAATGAAGACGTTAACGGTGTTTGACCCGGCAATGTGCTGCAGTACCGGTGTATGTGGTTCAGATGTCGATCAGGTTCTGGTTGATTTTTCTGCTGATGTGCAGTGGCTGAAAGAACGTGGTGTACAGGTTGAACGTTACAACCTGGCGCAGCAGCCCATGAGCTTTGTTCACAATGAGAAAGCGAAATCCTTCCTCGACGTATCCGGCGCAGAAGGGCTTCCGCTGCTGTTGCTGGACGGCGAAACGGTGATGGCTGGGCGATACCCAAAACGCGCTGAGCTGGCTCGCTGGTTCGGTATTCCGCTGGAGAAGGTAGGGTTAGCTCCCACCAGTTGCTGTGGTGGTAATACTTCCTGTTGCTGAATATGTCAGGAGGACATATGAAATTCTTACAGAATATCCCGCCTTACCTGTTTTTTACTGGCAAGGGAGGTGTAGGAAAAACTTCCATTTCCTGCGCGACGGCTATCCGCCTTGCCGAACAGGGTAAGCGGGTTTTGCTGGTCAGTACCGACCCGGCCTCCAATGTCGGTCAGGTATTCGATCAGGCTATCGGTAACACGATTCGCCCTGTGACAGCAGTTCCTGCAATTTCCGCACTGGAGATTGACCCGCAGGAAGCCGCCCGGCAATATCGGGCCAGAATCGTTGATCCTATCAAAGGTCTTTTGCCTGATGACGTTGTTAACAGTATCAGCGAGCAGCTTTCAGGAGCCTGTACGACTGAGATTGCTGCGTTCGATGAATTCACGGGCTTACTAACAGACGCTTCCCTGCTGACCCGCTTTGATCACATCATTTTTGATACAGCGCCGACGGGCCACACGATTCGTCTGCTCCAGCTTCCCGGTGCCTGGAGTAGCTTCATTGAAAGTAATCCAGATGGTGCTTCCTGTCTTGGCCCAATGGCCGGGCTGGAAAAGCAGCGTGAGCAGTATGCTCATGCGGTAGAGGCTTTGTCCGATCCTGAACGTACCCGCCTGGTTCTGGTTGCACGACTGCAAAATTCTACGCTGCAGGAAGTCGCCCGCACTCATGAGGAACTGGCTGAGATTGGCCTGAAAAATCAATATCTTGTGATTAATGGTGTGCTGCCTGAAGCCGAAGCTGAACATGACGCCCTGGCCGCGGCGATATGGCAACGTGAGCAGGAGGCACTGGCAAATCTTCCTGCCGGTTTATCTGAGCTACCGACAGATACCCTGTTACTCCAGCCAGTCAATATGGTTGGTGTTTCAGCATTGAAGGGACTGCTGGATACCCGTTCTGAGGCATTACCGCTCCCGGTAACGAATATCCTGTACACGCCTGAAAACTTATCTCTCTCTGGCCTGGTCGATGATATCGCTCGCAGTGAACACGGCCTGATTATGCTGATGGGCAAAGGTGGTGTAGGGAAAACCACGATGGCTGCTGCCATCGCCGTCAGGCTGGCAGACATGGGATTTGACGTGCATCTCACGACCTCTGATCCTGCTGCGCACCTGAGTACAACGCTGAACGGCAGCCTCAAAAACCTGCAGGTCAGCCGCATCAACTCTCACGATGAAACCGAACGCTATCGCCAGCATGTTCTTGAGACGAAGGGAAGAGATCTGGACGAAGCAGGGAAACGGTTACTGGAAGAGGATTTACGCTCTCCCTGTACAGAAGAAATTGCCGTGTTTCAGGCCTTCTCCCGTGTAATTCGTGAAGCGGGTAAGCGCTTTGTTGTCATGGATACCGCCCCTACCGGACACACGCTGCTGTTGCTGGATGCGACCGGGGCTTACCACCGAGAGATTGCCAAAAAAATGGGGAGTAAAGGTCATTTTACTACCCCCATGATGCAGCTTCAGGACCCGGATAGAACCAAAGTTCTGCTGGTTACGCTTCCTGAAACCACACCGGTCCTGGAAGCGGCAAACCTGCAGGCTGACCTTGAAAGAGCGGGGATTCATCCGTGGGGCTGGATTATCAATAACAGCCTTTCCATTGCGGATACGCGTTCTCCGTTGCTTTGTCAGCGTGCTCATCAGGAATTGCCTCAGATTGAGGCTGTTAAGGATCAGCATGCTGACCGTATAGCGCTTGTTCCGGTGCTGGCGTCAGAGCCCGCCGGTATTGAAAAGCTCAGAGAGTTGATGAGCTAATTTTTTGACATATACAGGGCGACAAAGTCGCCCTGTCAGGAGGTTTTATGTTACTGGCAGGCGCTATTTTTGTCCTGACCATTGTTTTGGTTATCTGGCAACCAAAGGGATTAGGGATCGGCTGGAGTGCAATGCTGGGCGCGGGACTGGCTCTGATATCTGGCGTTGTGCATGTGGGCGATATTCCGGTGGTGTGGAATATCGTCTGGAACGCGACGGCGACCTTTATTGCCGTAATTATTATCAGCCTGCTGCTTGATGAGTCCGGCTTTTTCGAATGGGCGGCATTGCATGTTTCGCGCTGGGGTAACGGTCGTGGCCGTTTGCTCTTTACGTATATCGTTCTGCTTGGTGCAGCGGTGGCGGCACTGTTTGCCAACGATGGTGCGGCACTTATTCTGACGCCGATAGTCATCGCCATGCTGCTGGCATTAGGGTTCAGCAAAGGCACGACACTGGCATTCGTCATGGCTGCCGGGTTTATTGCCGATACATCCAGCCTGCCGCTTATCGTGTCCAACCTGGTTAACATCGTTTCTGCAGACTTCTTTGGACTGGGCTTCACCGAGTATGCGTCGGTAATGGTGCCGGTGGATATTGCAGCCATTGTTGCCACGCTGGTTATGCTGCATCTGTTCTTCCGCAAGAATATCCCACCGACTTACGACCTGTCTCTTCTGAAAGCACCGGCAAAAGCGATTAAAGATCTGGCAACCTTCAGAACCGGCTGGATAGTTTTAATACTTCTGCTGGTTGGGTTCTTTGTCCTTGAGCCGCTCGGTATTCCCGTTAGCGCGATTGCGGCTGTTGGCGCTGTGATCCTGTTTGCAGTAGCTAAACGAGGCCATGCCATTAACACTGGCAAAGTGCTGCGCGGCGCGCCATGGCAGATCGTCATCTTCTCATTGGGGATGTACCTGGTGGTCTACGGTCTGCGCAACGCCGGGCTAACCGAATACCTTTCAGGTGTGCTGAATGTACTGGCGGATAAAGGACTCTGGGCTGCGACGCTGGGTACTGGCTTCCTGACGGCCTTCCTGTCTTCCATCATGAACAACATGCCTACCGTGCTGGTTGGCGCTCTTTCTATCGATGGAAGCACCGCAACAGGCGTTATCAAAGAAGCGATGATCTACGCCAACGTGATTGGCTGCGATCTGGGACCTAAAATTACACCTATTGGTAGCCTGGCAACGCTGCTCTGGCTGCATGTCCTTTCACAGAAGAATATGACCATCACCTGGGGATACTATTTCCGCACCGGGATCGTTATGACTCTGCCTGTGCTGTTTGTAACGCTGGCAGCGCTGGCGTTACGTCTCTCTTTCACTTTGTAATGAGATACTGATATGAGCAACATCACCATTTATCACAACCCGGCCTGCGGCACGTCGCGTAATACGCTGGAGATGATCCGCAACAGTGGTAATGAACCGACCGTTATTCATTACCTTGAAAATCCACCGTCACGCGATGAGCTGGTCAAACTCATTGCAGATATGGGCATTTCAGTCCGGGCTTTGCTGCGCAAAAACGTCGAGCCTTATGAAGAACTGGGGCTTGCGGAAGATAAGTTTACTGACGATCAGTTAATCGATTTTATGCTTCAGCATCCGATCCTGATTAACCGTCCGATTGTGGTGACACCGTTGGGAACGCGTCTGTGCCGCCCTTCCGAAGTGGTACTGGATATTCTTCCGGATGCGCAAAAAGGCGCATTTGCTAAGGAAGACGGCGAGAAAGTAGTAGATGAGGCAGGGAAACGGCTGAAATAACCGAAAGGGGGCGATGCCCCCTTTCTCCTGCCTCAGCGTCCGGGTACCGGACTGTCCGGCAGCGTACAGCTCCCTTTTCCCAGCTGACACTGCAGCAACACCGTGTCCAGCCAGCGGCCATGCTTGAAACCGATGTCCTTCAGCGTGCCGATTTCAGTAAATCCGGAGCGAAGATGCAGCGCTACAGACGCGACGTTCGCACAGTCCCCCACAACCGCTATCATCTGGCGGTATCCCTGAGACCGGGCCCATGTTAAGGCATGATCGAGTAAGGCTTTTCCACCCCCCTGCAGGGCGATATACCAGGGAAATCCACGTGACTGAACGTTTTTCACCCGGGCAAGCATTTCCTGCGTGTTCGGGGGGGGCCGTCTCGAAGCTGCCTGTGCCGTGCAGGACATGATGGGCGTAAAAGCGGCGTATGGCGGGAATGTGCTGCTCTTCAGCATTGATAATGTGCATTGTATAACTCCTGTGACGTTGACTGACACACTACCGGAATTCGCGACGGCAGATTAAGCGCTTCATCTTATGACCTGTATAAGGAAATGTTTTAAGTGGAGGTGGGGCGTCGTCCCACCTGTCAGCCCGCCATTTCAGCCAGCAGGTCCACGCCTACCGGGTCGTCCTTCAGCAGTGGCGTCAGGGCAATGCGCTGTGCATAATGCCCGGCAACGTCGTCGATCAGCGGCAGTTCGCGACGGGCACGGGTGACCAGGAACGGGGAGGACGGCTTCGCGGCCGCGAGGCTGTTATTGATGACCCACGCCCAGGGTTCAATCCCGGCCCGGCGTAAGTCCTGCTGCAGCCCGGCCGCTTCCAGTACCGGCGTGGTTTCGGCAAGCGTCACGATAATGACTCTGGTCTTCTCCGGATCCTGCAGCTGCATCATTGGCGTTATCACGTGATCGTGAGCCTGCCCCATCTGGCGCACCATTTACGCGGCATGGAGAAAACATGATCGGTGTTTATACCTCTCAGAAATGAGGTACGTCACAATATATATGGAAAAATGCATATGAATCCGTCACAGTAGAAACCGATTCCCGCTAAAAATGAAATGACCTTCATCCTTTGCTGACGGGCGCATTATGTCCCGCCGCCGGGAAGCCCAGGCAGGCTCGTTTTCTGACTGCCTATGAATACAGCAAACATACGGTACAGAGAAATGGCAGAGATCATCATTAGAAAAATGCACGAAGAGGACTGGTGTGCAGTCAGGGAAATTACAGGAAGATTCAGACGCGCCAGGCCCACCGCGCACCTGAGTGGCTGGAATGGAATGAAGGGCATCTTCAGGACTGCCGCTACGTCGCCACTGTTGATAACAGAGTGGTGGGATGGGCTGCGCTATCTCCTTTTTCCCGCCGGCATGCATACCGCGGTGTCGCAGAGCTGAGCATTTATGTCAGTACTCATTTTCAGGGAAAAGGCGCAGGCAGGGCTTTGCTCTCCGGGCTGATAAAGGGCTCGGAAGGTGCGGGTTTCTGGACGCTACTTGCTGGCATCTTTCCGGAAAACCAGGCCAGTGTTGCTTTACATCGCAGCCAGGGATTCAGGGAAGTCGGCTGCCGGGAAAAAGTGGGTGAAATGAACGGAAAATGGAGAGATGTTCTCATTCTGGAAAGGCGTAGCCGGACAGTGGGTTGCTGAAAAAAAGAATGCCTCTGTTCATCAGAGGCATTCTGTCCTGGAAGGGACTTTATTCCGGTGAGGGTGACTTCAGTTGCGGCATAAACAGCTGGCAGCACGCAACAGCTGCAAGCCCGCCAGACAGCGGAGCGGCCCAGTACAGCCACTGATTATCCCAGTATCCCATGGCCAATGCCGGCCCGAAGCTACGGGCCGGGTTCATGCTTGCCCCCGTCAGCGGCCCGCCAATAAAAGCATCAAGAAAAACAGCAATGCTGATAATCGCGGGGTTTCTGGTCGTGAGGATGCTCATAATCCAGACTTCAGGAACTGCGCGATCTGCTGGCCGAAGGGATCAGCAGCGGCGAGGCGAAACCATGGAACAAGAATGCATTCCTGAGGAATGTCAGGGCCAGGGTGGCAAATGAAAGAGATTGAGCTGACACCCAAAGCAGAAGAGGATCTGGAGGCCATCTGGGACTACAGCTTCAGACAGATCGGGGTTGTTCAGGCGGATGCATAGATCGGTCGTATAGCTGCAGTATTTGATGTGCTGGCCATGCATGATATCGGCACGCATTGTGCAGAGCTGGGAGACGATATCTGCACACTGCCGGTAGAACCGGCATACGATCTATTTTGTATCATCACATTCTATGGTTACGGTCATTCGTATTCTCAGCCAGTCTCAGGATACGGCGCGACATGCACCCTGGAGATGACCGGGGAACAGGATTCTCAAACAATATAAGTTAATTGTGAGGTCGACATGACCAAAAAAAACATTGTGTATGGACTCTTTCATTATTATTCATTTCGCTTATAAAAAAAACGCTCCCGGACGGGAGCGTAAGCCAGTGACTTCGGCGTCAAATGAGGGTCTGACAAGTGGAGCTGCGGGTTAATTCTGGGTGATCTGGCTGCGATGCTTTTCCGCCTGCTGCTGATGAATAACGGAAGATTGACCATTATTCGCCTTCTCATGCACAACAGCGGCTTTCTCATGCTCGTTCATTTCGGAAAATGATTTTGCTGTTTCGTTAGAAGCTGCTGGCTTGGATTTCATCATTTTTTTATGCATTTCAGCCATGTCCTGATGGGCAGCAGAATTGCCGTTTTGCATCATTTCATGGGACATTGCGGCCTGATCGTGACCGCTCATATCCATCATTTTCATGCTCTCCCCCTGAACTGCACTTTTTTCAGCGGATGATTGCATCTGATGGGCAGGCGCCTGGGCATTATTTACCTGGTCATGCATGTTCATTGTCTCTGCAGCCCAGGCAGATGAAGCGACAGCCATCATGGCAATAAAGGATACAAGGATCTTTTTCATGGTTGGGTCTCCGGTGTTTTCATACCCGAACAATCAATGCTTATAACAGAGAAAGCATTTGATCTCAGGGCTGGTTGATCATCACGCCAGGAACCGGGCGATTGAATTATCACGCTGTCCTGATTTATGGCTGATTATAAAAAACCGCCTCTGTTTATCGCGTGACTGAACGATGACATTTTTGTCACCTTCCGGGTTTCTCCTGAATAACGGTATTAATCCATTAACAGACGCACACTGAACACAATTTCCCGCCCCTGCTGTTCTGCTGACAGCTCGCCGCCGTGAGCATGAATGATCGACCTTGTAATTGATAATCCCAGCCCCGCGCCTTCCGTGTTGTAGAACCTTGATGAGTCTGCGCGATAGAACCGGTCAAACAAACGTTCCAGATTAGCGGGAACCTGGCCGGACATCGTATTCGTAATCATCACGTTCACACAGTCACTGTCACGCTCAAGGTGTATCGCTGTACAGGTGTTATCGGGAGAATACTTGATTGCATTGGAAAGCAGGTTACTGAAAGCACGTCGGAGCATATCGCTGTCTCCGGCAACAACGCCCTCTCCTTCAACCGTGATTGTCTTTCCTGTTTCGTCTGCCAGGGGCTCGAACAACTCACGTAATTCATTCAGTTCGGCTGCCAGATCCACATCATGTTTATCCAGCCGCAGCAGACCATGCTCTGAACGTGCCAGAAAAAGCATGTCACTGGTCATTCGTGACAACCTTTTCAGTTCTTCCAGGTTAGCGAATAAAATTTCGCGGTAATGCGAAACATCCCTTTCCTTAGCCAGTGCAAACTGCGTCTGCATCATCAGATTACTGACTGGTGTGCGCAGCTCATGCGCGATGTCAGACGAGAAATCTGACAGTTTCCGGAATGCCCCCTCCAGGCGATCAAACATATTATTGAACTCCTGCATGGTCTCAGAGATTTCCGGCGGAGCCAGATCGGGATTTAGACGCTGATCCAGGCTGTGTACGGTCATGGAGGAAGCCAGACTGGTCATTTCCCGTAGCGGTTTCAGACCAATACGTGTGGTCAGCCAGCCCAGAAAAACAGAAATAAAGACCAGACCGATATTGAACCAGAACAGCCAGGTACTGAGTTTGTCCATAAACAGGGTGTGATACCCAGTATCCGTGGCAACCGTAATGATGACATGTTTGCTTTTACCATGTTCCGGCGTCACGGCAACCCGCCGCGAGATACTGCGGTACACGGTGTTATTTTCTTCCGTCTGGATCATATAGTCGAGAATATCACCCGACTTATTAAGCAGGACCGCTGGAACAACAGAATTTTTGGCATAGAGTTCAACAATTTTTTCATTTTCCATGTTTTTTATAGAAATGAATAAGCCATTGTGCCCCACCATCGCATCGTTTATTTTTTCTGATAATGACTTAATATCCGTTTTGTTCCTGAACGTCTCTGTTTTAAGAAACTCTTCGGTGAGCTGAAGTTTACCTGTCAGAAAATCGCGGTCCTGATTATCGAAATAGCCATTAAGGGTGCTAATCAGGATAAAACTTGATAACCACCATACCGTAAGCATCACCGCAGAAAAAATCAGGCTCAGGCGTGTGGTCAGGGAAATTTTGAACCTCACTCTTCTCTGATCTCCAGGACATATCCGGCACCGCGAACGGTATGGATCAGTTTTGGCTCAAAGTCATCATCAATTTTACTTCTCAGACGTCTCACGGCGACATCAATCACATTCGTATCACTGTCAAAATTCATGTTCCAGACCAGGGACGAGATAAGACTCCTGGGTAACACTTCTCCGGTGCGTTGCAGCAGCAACTCAAGCAGAACGTATTCTTTACCGGTGAGATGGATCTTCTTCCCCGAACGGATCACGGTCCGGCGCACCATATCAACGGTCATATCGGCGATGGTGCAGACTGTTGCGGCCTGCGAGCGTGCCCGGCGCAGTAGGGTTCTTACACGTGCAACCAGCTCCGTAAAATCAAAGGGCTTAATCAGGTAGTCATCTGCGCCAAGCTCCAGTCCTTTCACTTTGTCCCGCACGTTGTCCTTTGCGGTTAAAAACAGGACCGGTTCTTCGTGCCCGGACTCCCTCAGTGCGCTGATGATTTGCCACCCGTCGAGGAAAGGCAGCATCACGTCCAGTATTATCAAATCATACTGTCCCTTCGACGCGGCCCCGAGACCATCGCGGCCATTATTAAAGAGATCGGCCTGATAGCCTTCCTCAACCAGTCCCTGCTGCAGGTAACGACCTGTTTTTTGTTCGTCTTCAACGATTAAAATACGCTGCATGGTCAACTCGCTGATATGAAAGTAAAAATCTCACGCATGAGCTTTGGCTGTCCCCTAGCTGACCTGAGACGGAGCAAGCATTCCGAGCCACGCTACGGCGCCCAGAATGATAATCGCAACAACGAATTCTGTCAGGATGCTGTTTCGCATCAGGGCAACGCTGCGATCATAATTCCCTTCCCTGACCATAACTTCAAGCCGGGGACCCAGGTGAAACCGGTTTGCTGCAGCCAGAAGAAGCATCAGCACAAACAGAGCCGTCTTGGCAAGCAATATCCTCCCCCAGGAACTGTTGAATAAGGGAGTTAAGTTACCCTCAGCAATATACAGATAGTTGACCAGCGCACTCAGGATCAGGGCTACAACAATCACCGTTCCTGCCGTGGCAAATTTTGCCAGGGAGTCAGATATCACAATGACGCTCTGTGCATTATGCTCGTTTCTGCGCATCAGCAGGATAGCAAATGCAACCAGAGCACCTGTCCAGGCACCTGCAGCGCCGAGATGGGTCAGATCGCTCAGTAAATGGAGATAGTAATGCAGACCGTCATGCATAACGGCGTGTCCTCCCCAGGCAAGTGTAGCCAGCGCCACGCCCCCACTCATCGTCATCAGCAGGCAGGACAATACTCTCTTATTAGTGTAAAGGAACAAAGCACCGAGTGTGGTAAACAGGGCACAGAGCCTGACAATCCAGCTAATACCCACATCAGTTTCTTCTATCACCATCTCGATAACATGGATGGATAATTCTCTGAGGTCAGTTACTCCACTCATGGCATTAGATACCAGGAGCATATTAATGCCAGTAAGAATGATGCCTGTAACAACAGCAAAGGTTATAAACGACCTGAAATTAGTCAGGTTATAGGTTTCATGTCTGACACCGCTTATTCCATATATCTGAAAAAATGGCAATCCAAATATTACCATCAAATCCAGATAAAGAAGAAAACGAATAACAATCATAATCAGGTCGTTCATAATATTACTTCACTGTAAAGGTGTAATTACCGGTAATAGGGTGCGTATCTGAAGAAACCGCGCGCCAGTCAACACGATAAGTGCCAGCGGGTAAAGGCTCTCGCGGAATAATGACCATCGATTTAGGGTCAGCGCCTGGCGCCACTTTTGCCGCGACCGGCATCGGAGAATGTGATGACATGCCTTTCATACCCGTCATCGTTAATTTTGCACCTGAGAATTTCACGGTCAGATTTTCCGAGAAATTAAGCTGAATCTTTTCCGGGGCCGCTACGGCTGAATCAGCCTGTGGCACAGAGCTTTTTAATTCCGGATGGGCCATAGCAGAGAAAGCAACGCCCATAACGAGGCCACCTGCAAGAATGGCTTTATTTAAAATCGACATTTTATTTACCTGTTTAGTTGAGTGTTTTATATCAGTGCGTTAAAACCAGATTCTGGCTCCCGCCAGGAATACTACCTGATGGTCTTTCTCACCTTCTCTTTTCGCCATATCGGATGTTTTCCCGTAAAGTTGATTCCAGGAAACGCCTATATAGGGTGCAAACTCACGGCGTATTTCATAGCGCAGCCGGAGCCCCAGCTCTGTGTCAGTCAGTCCCCTGCCGCGACCCCGCGATTCATCATCCTGACTGTAGAAATTCACCTCATAGGATGGCTGGAGTATGAGCCGGTTAGTCAGTAAAACGTCGTATTCTCCTCCCAGACGAAGGGCTGCTTTTCCGCCATTACTGACAAAACCCGTAATTTCAGACTCAAAATTATAGAGTGCCAGCCCCTGAAAACCGACAGCAGCCCAGGTCCGGGCAGAAGCAGGTCTGAAATCCTGCCTTACACCCGCAACCAAATCCCACCATGGGCCAACCGCATGTCCCCAGAGTAACTGCGCTTCAGCCGCCTCCGTTTCCCCATTGCTTCGTTCACCTTCACTCTTTAGCCAAATCCGATCTGTGTCGCCTCCAATCCAGCTGTTAACACTCCAGCTGAAATTGTTGGTGTTATCCGACCGTTGCCATTCCAGTTGATCCAGCAGAACCAGATAATTAATCGCACTGTCGTGAATCGCATGCCCCTGTAAATTGCCGAATGCAGCCTTCCGGTCGGCATCGGTAACAGGCGGAATTGGCGTTCTGCTCTCAGTTACAATGGGCTCCATTGACGTCATCTCAGTGAAATTCTCATCTGCTGGCATCTGCATGGCAGACATGTCGTGCCCGGCGTGGGGATCTGCAGAGACGGAGCCCGCCGCAATAGAAAGCTGTGAGGTAAACAAACCGGCGACCAGAACAGGTATGGCCTTCAAATTTCTCTTCATTCGCATCATTCCTCCACCCGGACTTCACGAAACATTCCCATTTCCATGTGATAGAGCAAATGGCAGTGATACGCCCAGCGGCCAAGCGCATCTGCTGTCACTCTGTAACTGCGTTTTGTACCAGGGGGAACATCTATTGTGTGTTTACGAACCATGAAATTACCGTTTTCATCTTCCAGATCGCTCCACATACCATGCAGGTGAATGGGGTGAGTCATCATGGTATCGTTGATCAGCGTGATCCTGAGCCGCTCACCGTATTTCAGCAGCACCGGTGCGGCATCTGAAAACTTGATTCCGTTAAATGACCAGGCAAACTTTTCCATGTGGCCGGTTAAATGCAGTTCTATGGTACGGCCAGGTTCACGTCCGTCAGGATCCTCAAAGCGGCTTTTCAAATCCGCGTACGTGAGAACCTTTCTTCCGTTATTTCGAAGACCAATACCCGGATCATTTAATTTCGGAGAGACGCTCATCGCCTGCATATCAACCAGTGGGTTATCCGTTTCTGACGCAGGATGACTTTGCATACCCGGCATTCCGGCCATCCGGGAATGATCCATACCGGCCATGCTGCTGTGATCCATGGGCGCGGAGGATGTCCCGCTATCCGGAAGGTCAGCACCGTCCATAGACATCATCTCTCCGCTGTTATCCATGCCTCCCATCTGGCTGTGGTCCATTCCTGCCATATCATGTCCCATTCCCCCCATACCCATATCTTCCATGGTCAACAGAGGACGGGGATCGAGGGGGGGAACGGCAGCACTTAACCCCTCTCTCGTGGCCAGTGTCCCTCGAGCGTAACCGGTCCTGTCCATGGATTGTGCGAAGATGGTATAGGCCTCACCCTGAGGCTCCACAATGACATCATAGGTTTCGGCAACGGCAATCCTGAATTCGTCAACGGTAACCGGGTTTACATACTGGCCATCTGCAGCCACGACCGTCATTTTCAGCCCGGGGATACGGATATCGAAATAGGTCATTGCCGAGCCGTTGATAAACCGTAAGCGTATCTTTTCACCGGGACGGAACAGTCCGGTCCAGTTTTTCAGCGGGGCCTGCCCGTTCATGAGATAGGTGTAGGTGTAGCCACTGACATCCGCGAGGTCAGTCGGATTCATTTTCATTTCAGCCCACATTTTCCGATCGGCAATGGTGGCTGACAGCCCCCTGGTATTCACGTCGCGGAAAAAAGAGCCAACGGTTGGTTTATTGAAATTGTAGTAATCCGACTGTTTTTTTAATTTTTTCAGCAGGCTGTGAGGATTTTCATCGGTCCAGTCAGACAACATGACCACATGCTCACGATCGTAAGCAAACGGTTCTGGCTCCCTGGCATCGATGATAATGGCACCGTATACCCCCTCCTGTTCCTGCAGACCGGAATGGCTGTGGTACCAGTAAGTCCCGTTCTGCTTAACCTTAAAGGTGTAAACGTAGGTATCATCAGGCTCTATGCCCATAAAACTCAGCCCCGGAACACCATCCATATTGGCCGGAAGAATAATGCCGTGCCAGTGAATGGACGTCTGTTCATTAAGACGGTTTTTGACCTTCAGGGTAATGGTGTCACCTTCTTTCCAGCGAAGAACGGGCCCCGGCAGGCCTCCATTGATTGTTTTGGCCTGACGCTCACTGCCCGTGATATTGACGGCCGTTTCACCAATGGTCAGGTCAAACTGAGTACCCTGCAGGGATGCGGCAACTGGCAGGCTCAGACTGGAACGCGCATTGAAACTCCATACGCCAAGACTTCCGGCTACGCCAGAGAGGGTTAACCCCTTCAGGAAAGTTCGTCGAGACGTTTTCAACAGCATGCGCATTCCCTTATTTAAAGTATGGTTACTGACAGAATTCGAGAACCGATTTAAATTAAATTACTGGTTCATCCACTTACAATGAAATGAATCTAGCACACCTTAAGAAACAAATTCATTACAATCGTGTAATGTACATAGCTGTATTACATTTACGTCATCTTCCCCACAGGTTGATTATTTTTATATATGATCATAAGGACATCTTTTATGTACCTCAGAAGGTAATTACACATGAATATATTAATCACGACCACTGCGTTTACAGCTTTATTTTGTGGGGCAGCTTTTGCTCAGTCCAGTGATATTGCCCATGAAGCACATCGATTTGTTAATAATGCCTCAGCCGTCAGTCATGTGAACTCCTCGACGCATGAAAACTTACCGGACAGGGTTAATAAAAACAACACGCCCTCATTCTCTGAAATGAATGAACATGAAAGGGCCATTGTTGCTCATTCATTTATGAACAACAGCGCGTCCTATGCGCATCAGAAAATGATTGAGGAACATAAAAAAATGCTGTCCGGCAGTGATGCAAATTCAAAGACCTCGTCTTCTTCTTTTAACGAACTGAATGCCGGAGAAAAAGCCGCTCTCGTGCATGAGCAGGTCAATAATGCCGGTGCGGAAGCACATCAGACGCAGGCAAGAAAGCTTCGCGGGCTGTATTCGACCAGGTAACTGCAGGCGGGTTAGTGCTTAGCGTCAGGTGCGCAGCAGGGCTTTACTGACGGGTTACGTAGCAGGACATGAGCCCCATATTGCTCTGCCGTAACCTGTTTCAGTCCCGTTAATCATCACCGTCGGGCTGGTCATACAGTTCCCAGAGCTTCAGGAGCAAACGGGAAACAAGATATGTTACAAAAATGACGACCATCAACGGTGCTCCCGATTAACTGACAGATGACACGCCTCCTGAATGGCATTGATTATTCCATGCCCATGAACACGAAAATAGTCAGCGTCATCGACGGAAAAATCACCCGGGCCGAATACAACAGTACCATGGGATATTTTGTTGAAGTAACGGGAAAAGCCGGTGTTAAAACTCGCTATCTCCACCTCAATAAAATACTCGTTACTAAAGGGGCCTGGGTTACCCGGGGAGACGCTATTGCGTTATCCGGTAACAGCGGACGTTCATCCGGTCCTCATCTGCATTACGAGCTGGTCATCAATAACAATCCTGTTAACTCACTGGCGTTCCGGGCAGCGGCACCCGCTGATAACAAACTTGAACAGCATGCCTTTGCGCATGCCAGAGACTACGAACGATACCTGGACTGATAACGGGGCCGCGACGCGGCCCCGTCTGCCGGATTAATTTTTTTTATCGTTTTCACTTCCTTGATGTTGATGATCTCCATGCCCTCCGTGGCCGTGGAAAAGATGCATTAGCGGGCAGACCAGCAATAACAGATATGGCCAGTAACCTGCCACATGTGACCAGTGTTCGCGCAGGAGGGCAAATGCCGCGATCGCGGCGACAGCAATAAGCGCATAGGTGGTACTTTTCATACTGGACTCCTTCTGTTCGTAACAGCCCCTTCACTCAGTGTTATTTCCCGAGCCTGACACTTTTCAGACGCAACGCATTCACAATGACGCTGACGGAGGAAAGAGCCATGGCCGCCGCCGCAATAACTGGCGACAGCAGTATTCCATACACAGGATAAAGCAGACCTGCAGCCACAGGCACGCCAAGTGCGTTGTAGATAAATGCAAAAAACAGATTCTGTCGGATATTTTTCATGGTGATTTCTGACAGATGACGGGCCCTGTTCAGTATCATCAAGTCGCCTTTGAGAAGGGTGACTCCGGCACTTTCAATTGCCACATCTGTACCCGTTCCCATGGCTATACCCACGTCAGCCGCTGCCAGCGCCGGGGCATCATTCACACCGTCTCCGGCCATCGCAACCACATGGCCAGACGCTTTCAGTCGGGTTATCACTGCTTTTTTGCCATCCGGCAGAATCCCGGCTTCAACCTCATCTATTCCCAGTTTCCGTGCGACTGCTTCAGCGGTAAGCTGGTTATCCCCGGTGAGCATAACGATGCGGATCCCCGCCTGACGCAAAGCTTTAAGCGCATCCGGCGTGGTTGCTTTCACGGGATCCGAGATAGCTATCAGGCCTGCAAGGTGCCCGTCTGTGGCCACATAGATAACGGTAGCGCCTTCCATCCGCAACGTATCCGCAACGGCCTTTTGATTATCAATAACGATACTGTTTTCCTGCATAGCCAGTTCATTACCAATAACAACCCGTTGACCTTCGACATCGCCTGAGACACCTTTACCCGACGGCGCATTGAAATGAGTGACTGCGGGTATTGCGATCCCCTTTTCCTGTGCTGCTTTAACTACTGCCATACCCAGCGGATGCTGCGAGCCTTTTTCCACTGCGGCCGTTACACGCAAAAGAGATGTTTCCCCACCCGGATTGAGACTGATAATCCCTGTCACCGTCGGCGAACCTTCCGTGAGCGTGCCTGTTTTGTCGACAACCAGCGTGTCCACTTTTTCAAGACGCTCAAGGGCTTCGGCATTCTTGATTAACACCCCGGCCTGGGCTCCTTTGCCCACCCCCACCATTATCGACATCGGCGTGGCCAGCCCCAGCGCGCAGGGACAGGCAATAATCAGGACCGACACAGCCGCAATGAGACCGTGCGCCATCCTGGGCTCGGGCCCCCAGACAGACCAGATCATGAAAGCAACAACCGCGATAAGTATCACCAGAGGAACAAACCAGCCTGAAACGCTGTCAGCCATTCTCTGGATGGGGGCCCGCGAACGCTGTGCATCAGCGACCATCTGAACAATTCGTGAGAGCATCGTTTCATCACCGACTTTCTCTGCACGGATGATAAGACTACCTGTCTGATTAATGGTCCCCCCGATGACAGGGTCACCCTCCGTTTTGGTAACAGGCATAGATTCCCCGGTCACCATCGATTCATCAACGGTTGTTTTGCCTTCGACCACGATACCGTCGACCGGAATACTCTCTCCAGGTCTGATGCGGAGCTTATCGCCAGGCAGGACATCTTCCGCATTAATATCCGTTTCATGACCGTCTTGATCCAGCCGCCTGGCGGTTTTGGGGGCAAGGTTAAGAAGCGCAGTAATGGCACCTGAGGTTTGTTCCCTTGCCCGCAATTCAAGGACCTGTCCCAGCAGAACAAGCACCGTAATAACAGCTGCGGCTTCAAAATAAATGGCCACCAGGCCATCCATGTTTCTGAACGATGCAGGAAACCAGGAGGGGAAGACGGTTGCAATGACGCTGTAAACCCAGGCTACGCCGGTCCCCATTGCAACAAGGGTAAACATATTCAGGGAGCGGTTACGTAACGACATTCCGGCCCGGGCGAAGAATGGCCAGCCACACCACAAAACGACAGGAGAGGCCAGAAGTAACTGCAGCCATGTGTTGTACTGTGGCGGTACTGTATTCCTCAAAGCGGGAAACAGATGAGAACCCATTTCGAGTATCAGAACCGGAAACGCCAGCAACAACCCCAGCCAGAAGCGTCTTGTCATGTCGCGAAGTTCATCACTCGTCCCCGTGGATGCCGTAGCTACGAGCGGCTCCAGTGCCATTCCACAGACAGGACAGCTTCCGGGACCACTACGGCGTATCTCCGGATGCATCGGACATGTCCACACACCTTCAGAAATCTCTTTCTCCGCCTGGCGGTGAGACTGTTTTATCTTATCAGGGCTGACTTCATGGTGGTCGTGGTGATGGTGATGTTCACTGGCATCTTCGGTAAAATAATGATCGGGATGGGCTTTAAATTTGCTCTCACAGCTGGCGGAGCAGAAATAAAGCTGATGGTCCTGGTATCGAATGCTGCTGTGCGCCTTGTCAGGCAGGATGACCATCCCGCACACGGGATCTCTCACCTTATGCAATGCGTGACTCTCGTCCGGGGATGATGTCTGCTCAGAAGCAGTCTGGTTGTTATGTTCCACTGCATTGTCATTTTTCACAGTAACTCTCCTTATGCATATCTGAAGCATTTTCTGTCTTCAGGATATGTCATGGATGCGATTACCACGAATGCCGCCGGCATAAGAGTGCCTGCTGCCGGCGTCCCGTTATCAGCCGTTCCGCTGACTATTCGATTCGCTGGAAGACTTTTTTACTGCCCTCCGGTGAGAATGCGATAACATCGTAAGCCTCTTTTCGGGCCCCCATCTCCATTCCCGGACTTCCTGCTGGCATACCGGGGGTGGCGAGACCGTATATACCCGAACCAGACTGCATGGCCTTATGTATCGTTGCCGCAGGCACATGGCCTTCAATGATCAAATTACCTACAACCGCGGTATGACAACTTCGTAGTCCAGCAGGAACAGCATGCTTTTCTTTCAGGGCTGACAGCGCCTGATCATTCATGACGTGAGTTCGCACTTCGAACCCGTCTTTTTCCATCGCTTTGCCCCACAGGGAACAACAGCCACAGTTTTCAGATTTGTACATATCAATGACTTTTTCACTCGCCATTGCAGGCAGTGACAGGCCGAGAGCCAGGGCCATTAGAACCACTTTTTTCATACTCACCTCTGTATATTATCGATATAAACCCTGACGTCAGGGTGAATCAGTGCAGAAGGACGCCCACTGGGGCGCCCTTTCAGGGTTATGACACGCTTTTTTTATGTCTGCGCAGCCAGATTAATTTGTAGGCGGCAGGAATAATGAACAGGGACAGCAGCGGAGCCGTGATCATCCCACCAATCATTGGCGCAGCAATACGGCTCATGACTTCTGAACCTGCGCCGGTTCCCCAGAGTATTGGCAGCAGACCCGCAATGATCACCGCCACGGTCATGGCTTTCGGCCGGACACGCAGTACGGCACCATGATAGAGGGCTTCATCAAGACCTTCCGGTGTGAACGTCTCTTTACGGGACAATTCCGGGTGCGCTTCAATGGCATGACGCAGATACATCAGCATGACCACGCCAAACTCTGCTGCCACCCCGGCCAGGGCGATAAACCCGGTTCCGGTCGCCACTGACATATGGAAGCCCTGCCAGTACAGGAACCATATTCCGCCAACCAGGGCGAACGGCAGGCTCATCAGGATCAGCAGGGCTTCGTCAACCCGGCGGAATGCCAGATACAACAGGATGAAAATGATCATCACCGTCATCGGCACCATCAGCTTCAGTTTCTTGTTGGCATGCTCAAGCAGTTCAAACTGTCCGGAGAATGCCACACTGGTTCCCGGTCTCAGTTTCACTTTCTCGCTGATGGCCGTCTTAATGTCGTTAACCACCGACACCATGTCCCTGCCGCGGGCATCAACATAAATCCAGCTGGCTGGCCGGGCATTTTCGGTTTTCAGCATGGTTGGTCCAGAAACGACGTTAATATCCGCGACATCGCCCAGCGTGATCTGCTGCTTCATCGGGGTCAGGATCGGCATCTGTTTCAGCGCCTGCGGACTGTTCCGGTAATCCTGCGGGTAGCGAATGTTAATAGGGTACCGGGCCACCCCTTCAACCGTCTCACCCACCATAGCACCTCCGATTGCTGAAGAGACGAACAGCTGGACATCACCTACCGTCATCCCGTAGCGGGAGGCTTTCTCCCGGTTGATATCGATATCGATGTAGCGCCCGCCCTCAAGTCGCTCAGCCAGGACAGACACCACGCCAGGCACGGTTTTGGCTACCGCCTCGATACTCTGCGCCGTCGCGTCGATATCGGACAGAACAGTCCCGGACACTTTGATACCTATCGGGCTTTTGATCCCGGTTGAGAGCATATCAATACGGTTACGGATAGGCGGCACCCAGAGGTTTGCCAGACCCGGTAAACGGACTGTCCTGTCGAGTTCATCAATAATCTTGTCAATTGTCATGCCGGGACGCCACTGATCCTCAGGTTTGAGCTGGATCGTGGTTTCCACCATTTCGAGCGGCGCGGAATCCGTTGCGGTCTCTGCTTTACCGGTCTTGCCAAATACAGAAGCCACTTCAGGAACGCTTTTGATTAACTTGTCTGTTGTCTGCAGGAGCGCTGCAGCTTCTGCCGGAGAGACGCCAGGCAAGGTCGACGGCATATACAGCAGATCGCCCTCGTTAATCTTCGGCAGAAATTCACCGCCCACCTGACTCAGTGGCCAGATAACCGTGAAAATGGACAAGGCCGCAACCAGCAGGGTTGTTTTTGGCCAGTGGAGGACCCGCAGCAGCAAAGGATGATACGCTTTGATCAGCACCCGGTTCAGGGGGTTACTTGTCTCGGCAGGAATTTTCCCCCGGATCCAGAATCCCATCAGAATAGGAATGACGATGATGGCCAGTGCGGCCGCTCCCGCCATGGAGTACGTTTTCGTGAATGCCAGCGGGCCAAACAGACGACCTTCCTGCCCTTCCAGGGTAAAGATAGGAATAAAGGACAGGGTGATGATCAGCAGGCTAATGAACAACGCGGGTCCCACTTCCACGGAGGCGTCGGTAATCACCTTCCAGCGGGTGGCGTTGTCAATCTGCTCACCCGGATGCTGATGATCCCACTCCTCAAGCCGTTTGTGCGCATTTTCAATCATCACAATGGCGGCATCCACCATCGCACCGACGGCAATCGCTATCCCTCCCAGCGACATGATATTGGCGTTCAGTCCCTGGAAGTGCATGACGATAAAGGCGATACACAGGCCAAGCGGCAGAGAGATAATCGCCACCAGGGCAGAACGTACGTGCCACAGGAACAGAGCACAGACGATGGCCACCACGATAAACTCTTCCAGAAGTTTGGAACTGAGGTTATCAATCGCCCGGTCGATTAACTGGCTGCGATCGTAGGTGGTCACGATTTCAACGCCTTCCGGCAGGCTGGCCTTCAGCGTCTCCAGTTTATCCCTCACTGCCGTGATAACGTCGCGCGCATTTTTACCCGACCGCAGGATCACCACGCCGCCAGCGACTTCTCCCTGGCCGTTCAGCTCGGCAATACCACGCCTCATTTCGGGCCCGGTCTGCACGCGGGCAACATCCCGCAGATAAACCGGCACGCCGTTCTCACCTGTTTTCAGGACGATGTTATTAAAATCATCAATGCTCTGAAGATAACCGCTGGCACGGACCATATACTCCGCTTCGGCCATTTCAACGGATGAGCCACCGGCCTCCTGGTTAGACGATTCAAGTGCCTGTTTCACTTCGGGCAGGCTGATACCGTACTGGGACAGTTTTACCGGATTGACCTGAATCTGGTACTGTTTCACCACGCCGCCAACCGAAGCGACCTCAGCCACGTTCGGGATGGTTTTCAGCTCAAATTTCAGGAACCAGTCCTGCAGAGAGCGCAGTTCTGAAAGGTCGTGTTTTCCGTTGCGATCGACAAGGGCATATTCAAATATCCAGCCCACTCCCGTGGCGTCCGGGCCGATTTCAGAGCTCACACCCGCAGGCAGTTTGCCCTGAACCTGATTCAGGTATTCCAGCACGCGCGAACGGGCCCAGTACAGATCGGTGCCGTCTTCAAAAATGACATACACATACGAATCACCGAACTGTGAAAAGCCACGCACGGTTTTTGCGCCAGGTACGGACAGCATGGTGGTGGTAAGCGGATAGGTGACCTGGTTTTCTACAATCTGCGGGGCCTGTCCGGGATAGCTGGTTTTAATAATGACCTGCACATCTGACAGGTCAGGCAGCGCATCGACCGGCGTGTTAATTATCGTCCATGTGCCCCAGATGCTGAGAAACAGTGCGCCCATCATGACCAGGAAACGGTTGGCGACAGAGCGCCGGATAATCCATTCAATCATCGTCGTCTCCTCAGTGCCCTGAATGCATATTTACAGGCTGCTCAGACATTGCTGGCATACTGTTTTCTGTTTTTTCAGGGTGGCGCATACGTTCCAGCGCGCCCGTAATATTGGCTTCGGAGTCAATGAGGAACAGGCCACTGACCACCACGGTATCGCCTTCATTCAGGCCGGAGCCAATGCCGGACTGTTGCTGTGATTCATGCAGAACGTGGATCTGTTTCGGCACAAACTTGCCTTCATCATCAACAGTAATCACGCGCTGTTCTTTGCCGGTATCGATAACGGCCTGGCTTGGTATCAGCAGCATCTCCTGGCTCTTGGTATTCAGTTTCAGATAGGCATTCATGCCCGGCTTGAGAAACTCATCCTTATTAGAAACCTGGAGACGGACCTGAAGCGTACGGGTTGTCTGATCCACGCTGGGAAGAATGTTCCATTTTTCGACATGGAATGTTTTATCCGGATAAGCCGGTACCGAAATTTCAAACTGCGACGTATCTTTCAGCAGATATGCGATAGATTCTGGCACTGCAGCGCTGATCCAGACCGGGTCCATCCCCTGAATCTGAGCCACTACTTTATCTTTCGAAATATTCATTCCGGTGCGCAGGTCAAACGCAGTAATGACACCATCAATAGGTGCTTTAATGGTAAAACGGGTCTGGATTGTGCGGGTTGAACGCAGCCTTTGAATATCCTCTTCCGGCATACCAGCTAGACGAAGTCGCTCCAGAACCCCTTTTATCTGGGTTGACGTACCGCCTGTACCGGATAACAGCAGGAACTCACTTTGTGCCTCAACCCATTCAGGAATGGTGATATCGATAAGCGGAGTGCCTTTCTTCACATGATCGCCAATCGTCAGGGGATACACTTTTTCGACGAAACCGTCAGAGCGCGCCTGCACAATGACAAACTGATACTCGTTGTAACTGACATTAGCCGGGATTGTCTGAGAATAATTCAGCATTCCTCGCGTGACTTTTTGCGTTTTTAATCCCAGATTCTGAACCTGCGTTGGATCGATACGGATCCCGCCACTGCTTTTATCGCCGCTTTCATCAGCATATTTTGGCACCAGGTCCATATCCATAAAGGGAGATTTTCCGGGTTTATCAAATTTGGTATCCGGTTTCATCGGGTCATACCAGAAAAGTACCTTTCGCTCCGGTGCCTTTTGTTCGGTTTGTACTGTTTTTTGTGATGAGTTTACATACTGCCAGGCAGTAACCGATATCAGCCCTCCTGCTATGAGGCTGCTGATAATTATTGCAGCATATTTTATCTTTAAAGAAGCCATACAATTTCTCGCTGAAAAATCAAAACACCTGGCATATGCGCCCGATCATTCATTCACAGTAATCCCTTAATGAATGTTCAGGCGCACTGGATGTATTCGCTCCGGACTGATAATCAGGATTGCGTAACGTTAATGCTTTTGAGTAAGGAGATATTGCCCTGCTGAATAAACGAGAAATCGACATGGTTGCCGGTTTTCAGGGCATTGATAGCGTCGTCTGCATTAACAAAAGTGAAGCGCATGGTCATTGCAGGCCAGCCCACAGCAGGGATTGCTTCGTGCGAAATGGTAATCTTTTTACTATTCATATCAATGTCTTTAACGACACCGGTGCCCTTGATAACCTGCTGTACCGAAGCATCACTGGCAGCATTCATATCGCCATGCTGATGTGTTTCAGCATGAAGACCGGCAGAAAACATGACAGAGAAGGCACCAAATAAAACGGCTTTAAGTGAATTACGCATTTTTAATTTCCTGATTAATTAAATAAATTTACTCTACCCAACCGCCACCCAGCGCGGTAAACAGATTAATTTCGTTAACCTGTCGGGAATAGGTAAGATCGAGAATGGTTTGCTGCGTAGCGAAGAGGGAACGTTCTGCATCCAGCACTTCGATGTAACTGACAGCACCACTTGCATATAATCCTCTGGCACGCTGGAGAGTTATCTGAAGTGAATCAAGATAACGCTGCTGTGACTCAAGTTGCTGGCTAAGGCTGTCGCGCAGCGCAAGCGTGTCGGAAACATCCTTAAAGGCTGACTGAATTTTTTGTTCGTAATTAACCACCGATTGTTGCTGGCGAATTTCAGCCAGCTTCAGATTGGCTTTATTCCTGCCAGCATTAAAAATAGGAATTTCAATTTTAGGGATAAAATTCCACATTCCACTTCCTGACGTAAACAGGCTTGACAGCTCCGTACTGCTTGCGGAAAGACCACTGGTCAGGGTAATGGAGGGGAAAAAGGCCGCTCGCGCTGCGCCAATATTGGCATCAGCCGCTTTCAGCTGATATTCCGCTTCCATAATATCCGGTCGCTGCAGCAAAATTTGTGAAGATAGATTTGGTGGCAATTTTACTGGTGCGATCTCCCAGCCTTTCATCCCTTTTTCTGACGGAAGTGCGCGGTACGTTCCCAGCACCAGTTGCAGGGCATTGTTTGCCTGAGCCAGATCGCCTTCTCGTTTGGCTATTTCGGCGCGGGTACTTTCGATTTGTCCTCTCGCCTGTTCAAGTGCCAGAACGTTCGTACTCCCGGTCACGAGCTGTTGCTCAACGAAAGCATAGGACTGTTCATAATTTTTCAGCGTTTCCCGCGCAATACGGAGTTGTTCGTACGCCAGTTGCTGGCTGAAATAGCTCTGTGAAACGTTGGAGACCAGCAGGATGTGTACGGCCCGACGGGCTTCTTCGCTGGCAAAGTAGTTCTGGCGGTCAGCATCACTCATGTTCTTAAGTTTGCCGAAAAAATCGAGCTCATAGCTGAGCTCCAGTCTCGCGTCGTACTCCTGTGTGGTCGGCTTGTCACCTTTCAGACCACCGCTGTATGTTATCCCGGATGAGCCATTCAGCTGGGGATAACGATCTGCATCCGTGACGTTGAACTGGGCTCGGGCCTCTTCAACCTTCAGGGCAGCCATTCTCAAATCACGGTTATTAGTCAGAGCTTCACCGATCAACCGGGTAACCTGGGGATCGACAAAAAAGTTACGCCAGCCCGTATCCTGATAGCCATTTACCGCTGGCGTCAGGCTGTTATGGGACAGTGAAAACTGCTGGGGTACCGGTGCTGCGGGCCGCTGATATTCAGGCGCAAGCGACACGCAGCCTGCCAGGATGAATATCGTGCTAATGCTGAGTAATTTTAATTTGAACATAACGCTTCTCGTCCAGGCAGACCTGGTAAATGGTTCAAATGAAGTCCAGAGTATTGATAGGGGTACTTTACCTAACGCTCTCTGTTTGCCGAGTGACAGGATAATGACAATGTTGTCATTTTTGCTGTAATCCGTTGATAACGATCGTGGGCGCAATAGAATGACATTAGCAGCCAGCCGGGGAGCAAGATGAAAATATTGATCGTCGAAGACGAAATTAAAACAGGTGAATATCTCAGCAAAGGGCTTACAGAGGCAGGGTTCGTAGTGGATCACGCTGATAATGGTCTTACCGGATATCATCTCGCCATGACAGCCGAGTATGATTTAGTCATTCTGGATATCATGCTACCTGATGTGAACGGCTGGGATATCATCCGCATGCTGCGCACTGCCGGAAAGGGTATGCCGGTCTTACTGCTGACAGCCCTCGGCACGATCGAACATAGGGTCAAAGGACTGGAACTGGGTGCGGACGATTATCTGGTTAAACCCTTTGCGTTTGCCGAACTGCTCGCCCGGGTGAGAACCCTTCTGAGGCGGGGAAACACGATGATCACGGAAAGCCAGTTTAAGGTGGCTGACCTCTCGATTGATCTCGTATCCAGAAAAGTCAGTCGCGCCGGAAACCGCATTGTGCTCACCAGTAAAGAGTTCAGCCTGCTGGAATTCTTCATTCGCCATCAGGGAGAGGTTCTTCCCCGCTCCCTGATTGCCTCTCAGGTCTGGGACATGAATTTTGACAGCGACACTAATGCGATCGATGTCGCAGTAAAGCGACTCCGCGCTAAAATAGACAACGATTACGAGACAAAGCTGATCCAGACAGTCCGGGGCGTGGGCTACATGCTGGAGGTCCCGGATGCATAGCAAACCTTCCAGACGCCCTTTCTCACTCGCTCTGCGGCTGACCTTTTTTATCAGCCTGTCCACGATACTGGCTTTTATCGCCTTCACCTGGTTTATGCTGCATTCTGTTGAAAATCATTTTGCCGAGCAGGATGTCAGCGATCTTCAACAAATCAGCACCACACTGAACCGTATACTGCAGTCCCCGGTGGATCCGGATGATAAAAAAATAAGCAAAATAAAGGAATCAATTGCCAGCTACCGCAACGTTGCCCTTTTGCTCCTCAATCCCAGGGGTGAAGTGCTCTTTAGCTCAGCTCAGGGGGCGGCACTACGCCCGGCAGTGAATTCAGCAGATTTTAGCGAGCACAGCCGCGCACGGGATGTCTTTCTCTGGACGGTGGAGGATCCTGCGGGACCGATGGATACCGGGTCCGAAATGAAGATGGAAACATACAGGATTATCGCCTCCTCTGGTCAGGCGATATTTCAGGGCAAACAGCAGAACTATGTCATGCTGACTGGCCTATCCATTAATTTCCATCTCCATTACCTCGATGCGCTGAAAAAGAACCTGATTGCGATTGCCGTCGTGATAAGCCTGTTGATTGTTCTGATCATTCGAATCGCTGTCCGTCAGGGGCACCTGCCCCTTCGTAATGTCAGCAATGCCATTAAAAACATCACCTCCGAGAATCTTGATGCGCGACTGGAACCGACACGCGTTCCCATTGAGCTGGAGCAACTGGTTATCTCGTTCAATCATATGATTGGAAAGATTGAGGATGTCTTTACCCGCCAGGCCAATTTCTCTGCCGATATCGCGCATGAGATCAGAACGCCCATCACCAATCTGGTGACGCAGACTGAAATCGCACTGAGTCAGGATCGAACACAGAGGGAACTTGAGGATGTCCTCTATTCCAGTCTTGAAGAGTATAACCGGATGACCAAAATGGTCAGCGATATGCTGTTCCTGGCACAGGCAGATAATAATCAGCTGATACCTGACAGGGTCATGTTTGACCTCAGAGCGGAAGTCATGAAAGTCTTCGAGTTTTTCGAAGCCTGGGCCGAAGAACGCAATATCACGCTCAAATTTAACGGGATGCCCTGCCTGGTTGAGGGAGATCCACAAATGTTCAGAAGGGCGATCAATAATCTGTTATCCAATGCCCTGCGTTATACCCCGGAGGGACAGGCAATCACCGTCTCAATAAGAGAGCAGGAGAGCTTTTTTGACCTTGTGATTGAAAATCCGGGGAAACCAATCCCTGAAGAGCATTTATCAAGGCTGTTTGACCGTTTTTATCGGGTAGATCCGTCCAGACAACGAAAAGGAGAAGGCAGCGGCATCGGCCTTGCGATTGTGAAGTCCATCGTGGAAGCACATCACGGAAGAGTGCAGGTGGAATCGGACGTACGTTCAACTCGTTTTATCCTATCCGTGCCCAGACTGGAGAAAATGATTCCGGAAACCCAGTACTGAGAATAAAGATTTAAATGACAAAGATGTCATTAGCCTGTCATGCAGCAAACAGAAGCCATTCGATATAATTAGTGCAACTTATCAGGAAGGCATTATTACTTCATCCATACACGGCATCAGCACAAGCCAGGAGTTGTATTAAAGCCTCATCCCGGCGGAATAAGGTCTGTAGAGTTGTCAGTTGTACTACTGAGGACACAGATCGAAATTCACGGACATCACTAATTCAGAAATGGAGAGTTACCATGAAAAATATCGTCTTAGCATCAGTGTTAGGTTTGAGCTTAATTTCTACGGCCTGGGCCACTGAAACTGTAAATATCCATGAGCGTGTCAATAATGCTCAGGCTCCGGCCCATCAGATGCAGTCTTCTTCAACTCCAGCCGCCATCCAGGGGGCAGCTCCACGGATGGCCGGTATGGATCAGCATGAACAGGCTATTATTGTTCATGAAACCATGAACAATGGTTCAGCAGATGCACATAAAAAAATGGCGGAAAGTCATCAGAAGATGATGGGAGCTGGCACCGTTAACGCTTCCCGTCCGGCGACTTCGTTTGCGGCGATGAATGAACATGAAAGAGCAGCTGTTGCCCATGAATTTACGAATAACGGTCAGTCCGGCCCCCATCAGGCTATGGCTGATGCACACCGCCGCATGATCAATGCGGGCTGATGACAACTGAAGTTTCCGTGCGGTTACCCTTTCCTTGATAGATTGTCCCTTATACGGATATGTTGTTATTTTTTGCCCCCTTCAGGGGGCTTTTTTGTCTGACTCAGCTAAACTTATCCGGTAACCATCTGAAAGGGTTTATTATATGAAAATCACAAATTCGCTTTTTGTTATACTGATGTTATCCCTGCCAGCGATTTCCGCAGAACATTCAGAAATGAAAATGTCAGATATATCCTCATCGGCATCGTCACAGGAATATATGTCCGGCATGAAAGGTATGCATGACAAAATGATGGCCGCTGTAAAAGAGTCCGATCCCGACAAGGCTTTTGCGAAAGGCATGGTAGCACACCATGAAGGGGCAATAGCAATGGCTGAGACCGAGCTAAAATACGGAAAAGATCCGGAAATGAGAAAGCTCGCGCAGGACATCATTAAAGCTCAAAAAGGTGAAATTGAGCAGATGAATAAATGGCTTGGTAATCAAAAATAATGATTGCGGAAATAATATATTGCGCGTACAGTCAGAGTGTTCCCGGGCACGGGAACCTGTTAATCGTTAATTAATCAAAACCCGATTCATTTCGGGTTTTTCCTTTTACCCCCCCAACGCATGCACTGCACCGAGTGAAATTCACCTGAGCCAATTCTGCTTGCTTATTATTTCGATGGGAATTGCTGATTTTAATTAAGTCTATGTTTTAAAGGTGTTTCTCATGCCTGGGTTTGGCAGGGGTTCGTCCTGTTCTCTGGTCATGCGCAATGGCAATTCGCAGTCAGGGCTCAAGACTACTTTTACCTCTTTTTTAACAGAAAGTTTCTGGACCCGATACTTGCCGGAAACATCATCTGCTGTTCATCCCGACCAATAAAACGAAGGTATCACTCTCGTTTGAATCTCACTTACTTTCCATTTTGTAATAAAGAATCAAGTTTTCCAGTGATATATCAATACCAACTTTTTTTAATAACCTTTTTCGCGCAGTGTATATTTCTTTCAGCATATCTTCATAACCCTGACCAAGGTGAATTTGTTTATGGCAATTGCAACACAGAGATATGATATTTTCTTCAACATCAAGAGATGTGTCAAAAGCATCTTGCCTGGACATAGGTACAATGTGATGAGGTTCTGTGTAATTTAAGGATGAATTTCGCCTTCTGAATGTTGGGTGGTCACTATCGACTTCACATCTGTAACCTGCTTTATTCAGCGCATTTTGGGATACGCCTTTACTCCTGGGATACGAGAGGCCATTTTTTACTTCTATTGCATTTTTCTTTGGTTTGGCTTCCCCTGTATATTCAAACGTCTGAACGTTGTCAAAGATATTGCTTTTCTCTATGGCATTGATCAACTCATCGTCAGAGTAATACTCACTGCTGGCCATTTCTGTTGTACCAAAAAAATCCAGTTCGTTAATTGCCTGAACAAGTTCCTCACGAATTGTCCATAAGTTTCTTTTGGGTTTTCCGCCGATTTCTTTACTCTTCATTACGGTAATGAATTTTGTACCGGATGCGATATTTCCGACACCTTTAACCTCGAATCTACCAAGTTCTTTTTGAACTCTGCCACCCAGTCCGTTTATGACTCCATTAGCACTCATGCTGTGCAGGTCGTACTTCTTACCAATATCGAAGCATGTGCAGGAATGATTTGGCTCAATAAACCATTTTTTTAACGCTGCAATACTTTTTGTGTCAAAAACTTTATCATTTGTTAATAAAGTTTTCCATTCTTCCACACTGATATCAATGTCACAGACATACTCTCCATCAATCACTTCGCATATTTTTTTAATCACATTCATTCCCCTGTTATACAGATAGTCATAATGAAAATATAAAGCTCGCTAACCGGTATGGTTGCGTAAGGACCGTAGTCTCTCAGAGACCGTGCTTTCTTTTTTTTCAGGCCTGGACACTAAAGGGTCTGTTGCACCCCGAAAAAATTTGTTGCGGGGATTGCTCATTGAGATGAGCCTCTGCTCGATCATACCAGATCAGCAGGCTGCCCCCAATGCTATGGCTTCTTAGTTTGGCCATTATCCGGCCTTCCTCACGACCAATAAAATAGAGACATTACCCGTGACGCTGCCACCGTCTCAGCCCGGAACGATCAGTGAGCGCTTCTGATGACCTTCGGTTTTTTTAACGAAGCGGGTGGGATACGGTTTGTTGCTGAAATCTTAATAATAACCAACAACTGATGCTAATTTCGCACTTTTAACATATATGAATATAAATGTTATGAATAATTGCATTTACAGGAAATATCATGCGTTTTGTCATCCGGGATCCGAAAAAAGGCAGAGACGGATCAGGGCGATTTTCTGCGCAGATTTGTGAAATGAAAACAAAAAATATGCTATAATATAATAAGTTAGATTCGGATCCCTCTCCTCATTCCAGACCGGTCTGACAGAGCAGTCCGGATAATCCTTTCCTCACCATTTCCGGAAATGCTGTTATTATTGTTTTTTCGGAAGTGAAGGAACGCTGTGCCCGGTAATTGCGGAGTGTGATTGTTATCTGGCTATTCACTTCATGCGGGGAATGGAATGTCCCGTGAGTGATGATAAATAAATAGAACTAATAGCCATCAAATAATAAGGAGATTGATTATGACTATAACGAAATTATGGGCATGCCAGTCATGCAAGGTCTGTGACGTCCCGAAGAATATTTTTGGAACGTTGTTGTGTGTGTATGAGTATCTGACCAGTAAACCAGGTTCAAATCCGAAAATGTGGTTCAAGGGGCATTCGCCACAATACCGCGAATTGATTTCATATAGCGGGAAGGTGATTGCCATCTGGCATTCCTCGCAGAACGTCTGGCGTGAACGTACTGACCAGGATTGTGTTGAGGACTGGGACGATTACGAGTATGAGACCGGTAATCACTTCATTGCTGACGAAGCGGCAGCGTTTCAGCTTTCATTGATATACCCATAACCTCCTGACTGTATTCATTACCGAAGCAACACAGACATGGGCGGCGGGATTTCCCAATAAGGAACAAACATGGCTGACTGGTTTATTGCGACCGAAGGCGTGAAGGTGGTGAAGGACAGCGGCAGCCTGTGGCCGCAGATCATTACTGCGGTTTCATCGATTGGTGCCGCACTGGGTGGTGTTAGTCTCACCCATCACTTTACCCGAAAGCGCGAGGAAAGGGCTACTGCAGCTAAGCAGGACAGTGAACAACTATTCATTGCCACGGAGCTGGTCTTCCTGCTGGAGCAGTTTGCAGATGGATGCGCAGCCGTAGTTATTGACAGTGGTTATGTAAACCAGGACGGGATAACAGTTCCGTTAACCACTCTTCCTAATATCGATTATTCTGCGGTCTCCGGTGACTGGCGGGTGCTTCCGTCAAAATTAATGTACCGTATCCGGGAGTTGCCGGTTCTGAAAGTACAAGCAGATCGGGCCATCAACAACACTGAGGCATCTCCACCGGATTACGACGCGTTTTTTGACGCTCGCCAGTACGAATATACTCGTCTTGGCCTAAAAGCTATCATTCAGGCCCGGCGCTTGCGGCGGTTTGCGAATCTGCCTGATACCCGCCTTGATGCCACACCCTGGTCGGCACAGCCTACACTCTGGAATTCTTGGCGTCAGGAAATGCACCGACGTCATATACAGGCCAAGCTTTATGCACAACAGCTGGCAACCTTCAGGATAATTAAGCAGAACCATCAGGGCGAATGTAACCATGAATATGGCAGACCTGATGACAATTCTGTCAGTTAGAATCGTCCGTTCCACTTCAGTTACCATTGGGATCATAAAAGACCATGGCTGAGCTCCTTTTCGCGACACCGCGCTCCCGTCTCAATGAAACGGCCTGGTCGGTACTATCCGTGATGCTGAACGTTCTGCGTTGTGAACGAAAACAAAGACGCAGTGAACCTGAAGAAAACGATTTCATCCTCTGACGTAATTAAAAACCCTTCCATATGCCACATCAAAGACCATCGGGATAATATTGCCCA